>JAJZLD010000152.1 GCA_021803785.1 Pseudomonadota bacterium
AACATTACCCCCGCCACTCATCAAGCCACCTGCGTCCAGTCCGGGCGCGCCAATGAAAACGGGCGCCCGCTGGGCGCCCGTTGACTGCCGGAAACCAACAGCGATTACATATGCGCGATCATCGCGTCACCGAAAGCCGAGCACGACACTTCGGTCGCGCCGTCCATCAGGCGGGCGAAGTCGTAGGTCACGGTCTTCGCGGCGATCGCGCCTTCCATGCCCTTGATCACGAGGTCGGCCGCTTCCTTCCAGCCCAGATGGCGCAGCATCATTTCGGCCGACAGAATCAGCGAACCCGGGTTCACTTTGTCCTGGCCGGCATACTTCGGCGCGGTGCCGTGGGTCGCCTCGAAGCAGGCGTACTTGTCGGAAATGTTCGCCCCCGGGGCGATGCCGATACCGCCGACCTGTGCGGCCAGCGCGTCGGAGATGTAGTCGCCGTTCAGGTTTAGGGTCGCGATCACGTCATATTCAGCAGGGCGAAGCAGAATCTGCTGCAGGAAGGCGTCGGCGATGGCGTCCTTGACGATCACTTCACGCCCCGTCTTCGGGTTGGTGAACTTGCACCACGGGCCACCGTCGATTTCCACCGCGCCGAATTCGTTCTTCGCCAATGCGTAGGCCCAGTCACGGAAGCCACCTTCGGTGAACTTCATGATGTTGCCCTTGTGCACGATCGTCAGCGACTTGCGATCATTGTTGATCACATACTGCAACGCAGCGCGCACCAGGCGCTCAGTGCCCTGCTTGGAAACCGGCTTGATGCCGATGCCCGAGGTTTCCGGGAAGCGAATCTTCTTGACGCCCATTTCTTCGATCAGGAACTTGATGACCTTCTTCGCGCCTTCGGACTCAGCCTGCCACTCGATACCAGCGTAGATGTCTTCGGTGTTCTCGCGGAAGATGACCATGTTGGTCAGTTCCGGCTGCTTGAGCGGCGAGGGCACGCCCTTGAAGTACTGCACCGGACGCACGCACTGGTACAGATCGAGTTCCTGACGCAGCGCCACGTTCAGCGAACGGATGCCACCGCCGACCGGCGTGGTCATAGGGCCCTTGATCGAGACCGAGTAATCCTTGAGCGCCTGGAAGGTTTCAGCCGGCAGCCACTGATCCGGACCGTACTTTACGGTCGCCTTCTCACCGGCGTAGACCTCCATCCAGTGAATCTTCTTCTCGCCGCCGTAGGCCTTGGCCACCGCAGCGTCGATCACCTTGATCATCACTGGGGTGATGTCGACACCGATACCGTCCCCCTCGATGAACGGAATGATCGGGTTGTTGGGAGTCGGCTGACCGGGAATGATTTTCTGGCCGCCGGCCGGGACCGTGATCAAAGACTGGGCGCTCATGACTGTTGCTTCCTCAGGATTGGGTCGTTGGATGTATTGTCGGCAAGGCTGATGCGCGTCGCATTGCCGCGTGCTGCACGGCCATGCGTCCCCCCGCGCCACGAACAGCCCCCGACTTTGAGGGTGGCCGTGACCTTGCACTGCAGGCCGCGCCACGAACGTCGCGCTGGCCAATCGCTAAATTATCGCCGATTTCGCGGCACTGCACCAAGGCGTGCTATCCGCGCAACGGCCGAATCGTTACATTGCGAAGCAAGTCAATGACGGCGAGTCACATCAGCACGCCGTCTGCGCTGGCAAAATGCAATGCCCGGGCGCTTTCCGGGCGCACCTCTTTCGCGACACCGACCCCATGCACAACAAGAAAATCCTGATTGTGGCGCTTGCCCTGGCAGCCGGCATCGCAGGCTATGCCTATTTAAAACCGGGCCCGACGGCCAACGCCAAGGGTGGCGAACCGACGATCAGCGTGCGCTTCGCCGCGGTCGAGCGCCGCACGGTTCCGGTGGTGTTCGAGACCAGCGGTTTCGTCACCCCGGCCAGCAGCGTCGAGGTGCGCACGCAAATCGCGAGCACGATTCGCCAGGTGCTCGTCAAGGAAGGCGACACCGTTGCGGCCGGCACGCCACTCTTTCTGCTCGATAGCCGCGCGGAACGCGCTGCACTCGACAAACTCAAGGCCCAAGCCCTACGCGACGAGGCCCTGCTGGCCGATGCCCGGCGTACCCTGGCGCGTAACCTCGAGTTGAAGAGCCGCGGATTTGTATCGCAAGGCGTCGTCGACGGCAGCACAAGCAGCGTCGATGCCCTGCAAGCGACAGTGGCGGCCGATCGCGCCGCCGTCGCCGAGGCCCAAGTGGCAGTCGACCGCGGTGTGATCACCGCACCGCAGGCGGGCCGTGTCGGCCTGATCAACGTCCGTGTTGGCAGCCTGGTGCAGCCGAGTAGCGCACAAGCGCTGACGACCCTTACGCAACTCAACCCGATCGATGTCAGTTTCACATTGCCTGAAACGCAACTTGCACGGCTGCGCGCCGCGCAGTCGCGAGGGCCGGTGAGCGTCAGCGCACACGAATCGGCTCGCACGGTGACGGGCCAGCTCAGCTTCATCGATAGCACTGTGGACAGCACCTCCGGTGGCATCCGCGTCAAGGCGCGCTTCGACAACGCCGGACAAACGCTATGGCCGGGCGCACAGGTCACCGTCACGCTCACGCTGGACAGCTACGTTGACGCGCCGACGGCGCCCCTGCAGGCGATCCAGGTCGGGCCCGAAGGGCAGTTCGTGTACGTGATGGACGCAGCCCAGCGCGCCAAAGCAATGCCGGTGAAGATCCTCTACCAAGACGAGCGAATCGCCGTGCTCGATGGCATCGAAGCCGGCACACAGATCGTGCTGGTCGGCGGTCAGAACCTGCGCCCGGGTTCCAAACTGAAGGATGCTGGCCAATCCAGCCCGGCGGCAGGTACCAAGCGATGAACATTTCCGAGCTTTGCATCCGCAGGCCGGTGATGACCGTCCTGCTGTCGATCTCAGCCGTCGTTGCCGGCCTGCTGGGTTACGCGTATCTGCCGGTTGCAGCGCTGCCCAGCTACGACACGCCGACCATCAGCGTCAGCGCCTCGCTGCCCGGCGCCAGTCCGGAGACCATGGCCACCTCCGTTGCGACGCCGCTCGAGAAGCAGTTCTCGACGATCGCAGGGCTGGTCACGATGAGCTCGAGCAACACCCAAGGCTCAACCTCGATCACGCTCGAATTTGCGCAGAACCGCAACATCGATGCCGCGGCCGGGGATGTGCAGGCGGCCCTGCTGCGAGCGCAGCGCTCGCTCCCGACGGAGATGAGCACGCTGCCTTCCTATCGCAAGGTGAACCCGGCTGATGCGCCGATTCTCATCATGGCGCTAACGGCGCCATCGCTCTCGCTCGCACAGCTCAACGACTACACCGACAACCTCGTCGCGCCGGCGCTCTCGACCATCGAAGGCGTTGCGCAGGTGTCCAACTTCGGTCAGAAGAAATTCGCCGTTCGGGTTCAGGCGGATCCGGACAAGCTCGCCGCCCGCGGCCTCACGCTCGACCAGCTTGCCAGCGCAATCCACGACTCAAACACCAATACGCCGCTTGGCGTACTGCGTGGGCCGGCACAGACGCTGACGATCGACGCCAACCGGCAACTGCGTCACGCCTCGGAGTTCGCGCCACTCATCATCGCAACCCGCAACGGCCAGCCAGTGCGACTCTCGGAAGTCGCTACCGTCATCGACAGTGTCGAGACGGCCACCAACGCAAGCTGGGCGGATGGCCAGCGCTCGATCGTGATCGGCGTTCAGAAGCAACCCGACGCAAACACCGTCGCCACCGTCGACGCGATCCGCGCGATGCTCCCGCGCCTGCAAGCCCAGATGCCCGCCTCGGTCAGCATTCAGATCATCAACGATCGTTCACAGTCGGTGCGCGACGCGATCCACGACGTGAAGCTGACGATGCTCGGCACGATCGCGCTGGTCGTACTCGTCATGTTCATCTTCCTGCGCCACGCGGCCGCCACGCTGATTCCGTCGGTCACGCTGCCGATCTCGCTGGTTGGCACGCTGGGCCTGATGTACGTGCTGGGCTATAGCCTCGACAACATCTCGCTGTTGGGCCTCACGCTGGCGGTTGGCCTCGTCGTGGACGACGCGATCGTGGTGCTGGAGAACATCGTTCGTCACATCGAAGACGGCATGGAGCCACTGCAGGCGGCCATTACCGGCGCCCGCGAAGTGAGCTTCACGATCGTGTCGATATCGATTTCGCTGGTGGCGGTATTCATCCCGATCTTCTTCATGCCTGGCGTGATCGGCCTGCTCTTCCACGAGTTCGCCGTCGTCGTGTCGCTCGCAGTGCTGGTCTCCGCGGTCGTGTCATTGACGCTGATTCCGCTGATGGGCGCGCGTTTCATGCGGCGGGAATCGGAGCAAACGCAGCATGCTTGGCTCAATGCGTTCGAACACGCGTTCGATCGGGTGCTCGCCAGCTATCGCCGCGGGTTGGACCGCGCACTGGCGCATCGCAAGCTGGTGCTGCTCGGCGCACTGGCCACGCTGGTCGCAAGCGTCTGGCTGTTCGCCGCGAGCCCCAAAGGCTTCTTCCCGCAGGAAGACACCGGTCTGGTGATGGTCAACGCGGACGCTGCCACCGACGCGTCGTTCGAAGCGCTGCTCAAACACGGCGAAACCTTGATGAAAGCGATCGGCGGCGACGCGGCCGTCGAGGGCTATTCAGCCGCCGTCAGCGAGTCTGGCGCCCGCATGTGGCTGCGGCTCAAGCCGCGCGGTGAGCGTGAAGCGATGCCGGCGGTTATCGAACGCCTGCGGCAAAAGGTGCGAGGAATTCCGGGGGTCGATGTTTACTTCACGCCGATCCAGAACCTGCGCTTGGGCGGACGCCAGTCGCGCAGCCAGTTCCAGTACGTCATGCAGAGCGTCGGAGGCGAGGAGCTCACCGCCTGGGCAGACCGCCTGAAACAGGCCTTGATGGCCGATCCATTGTTCCGCGACGTCACGACAGACTCGCAGCTCAAGGGCCTCAATGCGCAGGTCGAAATCAACCGCGAGCGCGCGAACCTCTACGGCGTAGCCCTCGCGGACGTGCGCACCACGCTCTACAGCGCGTTCGGTGAGCGGCAGGTCTCGACGATCTACACCTCATCGGGCGACTACAAGGTGATCCTCGAACTCGCACAGGCCTTCCGGCAGGACGAGCGCACCTTGGGAAGGCTGCAAGTCAGGAACAGCGCGGGCGCAATGGTGCCGATGGCCAACCTGATCGAGGTCAAGCGGGTCGCTGGCCCGACCTCGGTCAACCATCAGGGCCAGCTGCAGGCGGTAACCGTGTCGTTCAACCTTGCCCCGGGCGCTGCGCTGGGTGAAGCGACGCGCCACATTCGCGAAGCTGAGCACCGCATCGGCCTGCCATCGGGCATCCTGACTTCGTTCGCCGGTGACGCGGCGGCCTTCCAGCAGTCGCAAGGCGCACAGGTGGTGCTGATCGGCGCGGCGATCCTTGTCATCTACGTGTTGCTGGGCGTGCTGTACGAGAGCTACATCCACCCGATCACGATTCTCGCCGGGCTGCCTTCAGCCGCGGTTGGTGCGCTACTCACCCTGCGCCTGTTCGGCATGGAGCTGACGATCATTGCCAGCATCGGCATCGTGCTGCTGATCGGCATCGTGAAGAAGAACGCGATCATGATGATCGACTTTGCCCTTGAGGCGCAGCGCGCCGGAGCCTCGCCGCTGGAGGCGATCCGGCAAGCGTGCGCGCTGCGCTTCCGGCCGATCACGATGACCACGCTCGCAGCAATGGCCGGCGCACTGCCGATCGCACTTGGGATCGGTGCCGGCGCTGAACTGCGTCAGCCGCTCGGCGTCTCCGTGGTGGGCGGCCTGGTCTTTTCACAGCTGATCACGCTGTTCATCACGCCGGTGATCTACCTCGGCTTCGAAGACCTGCGCGCGCGTTTCGCCAAACGCAGGCCCGCACACGCCTGATTCGGCGCGCAATGCGAATGGCATCACGGCGGCGTGCATCGGCATGACATTAGAATCACCGGGACTACCCGGAGATTCGACCCATGAGCGCACCACTCGACCACGCTGCCCTGTTGGCCCCGCTGATTGCCCCCCTGCCGGGCCATAGCAGTACCGGCGAGGATATGTCCTTTTCCACAGAATTCGATGCCCTCGACGAGGCCCGTCGTGAGGACGATCCGTCCCTGGATCAGGGGGAATGGGTCACCACACTGAAAGTCGCAGACTGGCGCCGCGTCATCGATATCGCGACCAACCTGCTGACCCAACGTACCAAGGATCTGCGCGTAGCCGCCCGTTACGCCGAAGCGAATGGCCGCCTGCATGGTTTTGGTGGGCTCGCCGAAGGCCTGCAACTCGCGGCGGGCCTGCTCGAGGCCTATCCCGACACGCTGCACCCGCTACCCGAGGGCGGGGATGCCGAAGAACGTGCCGGCGCGCTCAGCTGGCTGATCCAGCGTGCACTCGATGTCCTCAAGACCGCGCCCCTGCTGCAAGGCGATAGTGGCGCGCTCAGTTGGGACGACCACGAACGCGCCCGTGCCGCGGGTGCACGCGGTGAAGACGACGAGCCACACGAGCACGCGGCCCTGGCCGTCGCGTGGGACGCTGCGGCACGCTCCACGCCGCTTTCCCGCCTTGATGAGACGCGCGACGCACTCGACGCGCTCGACCAGGCGATCCGCGCGCTTGATCGCGCCGCCGATACCGTGTTGGGTGCCGACGCGCCCTCCTTCCGCCTGTTGCGCGAACTGCATGAGCGCATCCACCACCTGGTCGGCCGTCTGATCCTTGAGCGCGGCGGCAACACCGGCGCCCTCGTCAGCCAAGCGCCCGCCAATGACGCACCGGCACATACGGCACACGCGCCAGTAGCCCACCACGCCCCGCGGCAAGCGGGCGCGATGACGCGCGCCGACGCGATCGCCATGCTCACGCAGGTGGCCGAGTACTTCCGGCAGACCGAACCGCACAGCCCCGTCGCCTACCTGGCCGACAAGGCCGCCAGTTGGGCCAACATGCCCCTGCACGATTGGCTGCGCCAAGTCGTGAAGGACGACTCGGCGCTCGCGCATATCGACGAACTGCTGGGCGTTGCCCGCTGAGCACGCCACCCGATACATAACGACATCCAGCCAGCGCGAGCCTGTCGTAGCATTGCTCCCTTTCCGCCGGCGCAGCCCGCGCCGAGCCATCCCACAAGGAGAGACGATGCGACACCACGCCCTGGCTGCCGCGCTGATCGCGCTGCCCGCCCTCTCGTTCGCCGCTGCACCGGCAACGCCACAGATCCCCGTCACCGACGTCTATCACGGCGTGACCGTCGTCGATCCGTATCGCTGGATGGAGGACATGAAGTCGCCGGAGTTCCAGACCTGGCTCAAGGCGCAGGCCGACTACGCCAACGACGTGCTGACCAAGATCCCTGGCCGCGACGCGCTGCGCAAGCGCCTCGGCGAACTGGCTGATCTCGGTGAAATCACCGGCGGCTATGAGCAAGCTGGCGGCAAGGTCTTCTACCTGAAGCGGGCACCCGGCGAAAACGCCCGCAAACTTTGGGTGCGCAAGGGTAGCGACGGCGCCGAGCGCCTGCTGCTCGACCCGGATTCAATGCCGGGCGAAGGCGGCCATCACGCAATCGACTGGTACAGCGCGTCGCCCGACGGCAAGCTGCTTGCCGTGGGCATTTCGATGGGCGGCTCGGAGAACAGCGTGCTGCGCATCATCGATGTCGCGACGGGCAAGCTGCTCGGCGACGCGATCGACCGCGCCGGCCTCAACGAGCCGGGCATTGCCTGGCTGCCGGATGGCAAGAGCTTCTACTACAACCGCCACCCCGCCGACGAGCGTTACAACAAGAGCGCCGTCTTCCTGCACCACCTGGGCAATGATCCAGCCAAGGATGTGGCCGTGTTCGGCTGGGGCGCCACGCCGTCGCGCGAATTCGGCCTTGCCGACCTTCCGTATCTGAGCACTTCGAAGGGTTCGAAGTGGGTGCTGGCCGAGGTGTTGCACGGCGACTCGGTCAATCGCTCCTACTGGATCGCCCCGCTTGAGACGGTGAAGACCGGCGACACACCGTGGCGCCGCATCATCGGCCCGGACGACAAGGTCACCCATGCAGTGCTCAGATAC
>JAJZLD010000153.1 GCA_021803785.1 Pseudomonadota bacterium
ATCAATCTGTGGATCGCGCATGAGCTCGATGAATCCTCGATCGAGATCAACCTGGCTGGGCGCCAGCGGATGCTGTCGCAGCGCATGACCAAAGCGGCCTTGAAGAACGTCTCAGCGCCCGACGGCTCACGCATTGCGGCAAGCGAAGTCGAATTGCTCGATGCCGCCGTGCTGTTCGACGAAACCCTGCAAACCTTTGCCGACGGCGGCGAGCTGACCGCCGGCGACGGTCGCCGCATCCACATGCAGGCGATCGAAGATCCGGTGGCGACCGAACTTGTGACCCAGGCCCGGACGCTGTGGCGCCCGATCATGCAGACGATCCGCAGTCTCGGCCTCGAAAGTGCGGCGCCAGCGCGGGAGCGCATCGCTCAGGCGTTGACCGACCACGAGGGCGAACTGCTCAACCTGATGAACCAGCTCACGACGCGGATCGAGACGGTATCGCTGGCGCGTACACGGGTCTTACGCGGCATCCAGACCGGCGCCTTCGTTCTCGCGCTGTGCAACTTCGTGCTGGTGATCGTGCTGCTGATCGCACGCTATCGCGCCGCCAGCCTGCGCGGCGAGCAATTGCAGGCAATGATCGACCAGATCGCAGCAGGCGTATGCCTGCTCGACGCACGGCAACACGTCAGCGCGACCAATGCAGCGGCCACCACCATACTCGGCCGCCACGCGGACGAAATCGTCGGGCGCCGGCTTGACCACTGGCTTCGCGAAGAAGCGGGGCTCTGGCGCGGCGAACGTGCGGACGGCACGCCCTTTCACGTCGCGCTCAGCTACGGCGAAGTGAGCACCGAGCAGGAGCGGATTCCGCTGGTCACCCTGCTGGATATGAGCGAACGGGTCAGCGCCGAAGAACTGCTGCGTCAGCTCGCGCAGCACGATGCGCTGACCGGCCTGCCCAACCGGCGCATGCTGGACGACCGGCTGCAGATCGCCCTGGCGCAAACCCAACGCACCAAACGCAAGGTCGGCGTCGCCATGGTCGATCTCGACGGCTTCAAACCGATCAACGACCGCTACGGCCATGCGGTCGGCGACAGCGTGTTGCAGGCGGTGGCGCAGCGCCTGGCGGCGTGCGCACGCGAGGGTGACACCGTGGCCCGCCTGGGTGGCGACGAGTTTGTCTGTGTGTTCTGCGATCTGGACGACCGCGCCGAACTGGACGCCCTCGGCGCACGTTTGCTCGACGCATTGGCGCAGCCGCTCGCCCTCGGTGAGGTCAGCATTCCCCTTTCCGCCAGCATCGGCGTGGCGCTCGCGCCCGATGACGCGACCAGCGTGGAACCCTTGCTGAGAGCGGCCGACTGCGCGATGTACATGGCCAAGAACGCGGGTGGCCGGCGCGTCGCACACAGCCGCTGAAATTTCCTCCCTGGACAACACTCAAGTCTTGCAGGCGCTTGCCGCTAATCGTTACGGCAAGTAGAGCCGCACAGCGGCGCAAGCTCGGGATCTTTAACCGACGTGACTTGCCGGACAAAGTGGGTAGCAGAGGCTGCCCGGGATCAATCTAGGGGGAAACATGAAAAAACGCATCGTAACGGCGGTCGCGCTGGCGCTCGCCGGGCCGGCCTGCGCCGCAGATGGCCAGTTCGACTGGCTATCGTTCTCCGGCTTCGGCACCTTGGGCGCCTCAATGACCGACGACAAGGCTATCGGATTCCGGCTGCCGAACCAAAAGAACGTCGAAGCCGATGAATGGGCCACCGACATCGATTCGAAACTCGGTGTGCAGCTTGATTTCAACCGCGGCGGGACGATTAGCGGCGTGCTGCAGGTGATCGGCGCGCAACGCAACGAGGGCAAGTACGAGGCAGAAGTTGAATGGGCCAACGTGATGTGGACCATCAATGAGAACTGGCGCGTCCGCGCAGGGCGCATGGTAACCCCAGTGTTCCTGCAGTCCGATTCGCAAAACGTCGGCTACTCGATGATCCCCGCCCGCTATACGCAAGAGATGCTGGGCAATTACCCGCTGAGCCGGCATGACGGTGCCGAGGTCATCTACGGCCGCGAAGTCGGTGCCGGGCGCCTGCAGATCCAGGCCTTTGGTGGGGTCACGAAGTACAGCTCTGCCGCGTTCGACTACAAGGCCGACGCAATCTACGGCGCAGCCGCCACCTACAGCATCGGTCCCTGGACCTTCCGCGCCAGCGGCACCGGCGTCAATCTGAAGGTCACCGGGCAAGGTGCCGACAGCCTTACCGCTGTGGCCAAAGGGCTCGCAGCGGTACCGTCAGCACTCTGCGCGAACTGCGCCGAGGAATCGCAGAAGTTCAAGGACATTGTCGATGGCTCGAGCGGCAGCTTCTTTGGCCTGGCCGCGACCTACGACGAGGGCGACTGGTTCGCGCAGGCCGAGTACGGCATCCGAAAAGGCAGCGCGGTGATCCCCGACACCTCCGGCCTGATGCTGCTCGGCGCATACCGCTGGAAGACGCTGACGCCCTACATCGGCTATTCGTACTACACCACCTCGACGCCCGAGGGCCAACAGCTCACCGTGGCGAGCGCATCGCCGGCCTCGGTCAAAGGCCTCGCGGCGGCGGTGAACGGCATCTACGATAGCTTCGGAACCGATCGCTCGGTGATCACCATCGGTACCCGCTGGGACTTCTATCGCAACGTGGCGTTGAAGCTGCAGGCGGAATTCGTGCAGCACGAATACGAGAACAAGGCAATGGGTGGTGCATGGCCGCGTGTCGCAGGGACAACCTACGACGGCAAGGTGAACCTCTACACCGCTGCGCTCGATTTCGTGTTCTAGGAGGCCGACGATGACAAACATGCGAAAGTTCTGGGTCGCCGCCTTGCTGGCCGGTCTGCCGTGGCTCGCCAATGCCGAGGTGGTTGTCGCCGCTAGCGCGAAGTCGCCGCTTGCTGGCCTGAGCAAGGCACAGGTAGCGGATGTCTTCATGGGTAAGGCGAAAAGCGTTGGCGGCAACCCCGCCAAGCCCATCGACTACACCGGTTCGCCGAAGGATGAGTTCGCCAACGGCATCATTGGCAAGACGCCGGACCAGCTCAAGGCCCACTACGCCAAGCTCCAGTTCACCGGCCTCGGTGGCGCCCCGAAGGAAGTCGGCTCGCTGGCGGAGGCCAAGAAGATGGCGGCGGACGACCCCTCGGTGCTGATCTACCTTGAGAAGAATCAGATGGACGGCTCGCTGAAGATTGTGTTCCCGTAAGCCGCGTTGCGAAGCACAAAGAAGAAGGCCCGCAGATTGCGGGCCTTCCCTTTTTCGGGGGGCCGGCACTGGCCCCCAAGGACGACAGCGTTTCAGATGCGGTACTTCGCGACCGCCTCCTGCATCTGATTGGCGAGCGACTTCAACGCATGGGCCGCTTCCGAGGTCTGCGCTGCCGACGCGTTGGTTTCTTCGGATACCTGAGCGATCCGCTCCACCTGCTGCGCGATGTTGGTCGACGCCGCACTCTGCTCGCGGATGGCGTGGGAAATGTCACCCACCATATCCACAACCTGCGCCGAACTGCTGCGGATTTCCTGTATCGCAATGCCGGCCTCGGTTGCATGCTTGACACCGACCTCGACGCGATCCACGACACCGCGCATCTGGTCCACCGCACCCTCGGCGCTGCTCTGAATCCGCCCGATCAAGGTGCTGATCTCCTGCGTCGAATGCGCGGTGCGTTCCGCAAGTTTGCGCACTTCGTCTGCCACCACGGCAAACCCCCGGCCCTGCTCACCGGCGCGGGCGGCCTCGATGGCCGCGTTCAAGGCCAGCAGGTTGGTCTGATCGGCCACCTCCTTGATTACCGTGACGACCGCATTGATGCTCAGCGCCTCGGACGCGAGCGCCTCGATCTTCTGTGCCGCTTCGTGCACACGATCCGCGATGCCGTTGATCTCGGCGACGGTGCCCTTGATCACGCCTTCGCCTTGCTGAGCACGCTCGCCGGATTGGCGCGATTCGACCGCCGCATCGTTGGCGCGATCCGCCACATGGTTGATGCTCACCGTCACCTGCTCGACCGTCGCCGCCATCGCGCTCGACGCATCGCTCGCAACTCGCGCGCCGTCGAGCATTTCCTGCGCCGCGTGGGCGACGTCGCCCGCCTGCCGCGTCACGCCCTCCGAGGCAGAAAGAATCTCGCGGAAGCTCGCCTGGAGCTTGTCGAGCAGGCGGTTGAAGGCCTGCACCGTTAGCCCGATCTCGTCGTGGCTGCGCACCGGTACGCGGCGGGTGAAATCGAGTTCGCGCTCGATGGCCTGAACCGTTCGCTCCATCGAAGCCAGCGGAATCTTCACCGCGCGAATCACGAACACGCCAACGGCCAGCAGCACGACGATTGCCGCCAGGTTCACACCAATGGTGACGACCTGTGCGGTGTACTGGGTGCTATTCACGCGGGACTCCGATTCACGGAAGCCTTCGGCGTTGTGCGTTGAGATCTTCGCCAGCGTCGCTTCCAATTCCGCCGCCGTCGGCATCACCTTGCTGAACATCAGCGTGGTGGCTTCGTCCGCCTTGCCGCCCACCGACGCATCGGCGGTTGCGTGGTAGGCATCGATATACGCCTTGAAGTCTGCCTTGAGCTTGTCGTAAAGCTTTCGATCCTGCTCATCGCTGACCAGCGGCTCGTATTTGGCGATCAGCTTCGCGCCTTCGTCTTCGGTCAGCCTCGCTTTTTCTGCGAAGGCCTTTTTTAGATCTGCGTCCTGCTCCATCAGCAGCGAGAGCAGCTGCGAGCGCAGGTCGCGGTAGTTGTTTCCGATGTCGCCGATCAGCATCAGACTCGGCGCCGCATTGGTCGTCAGCAGGCGAACCTCTCCGCGGATCTTCGCGAACGACGCAAAGGAAATCCCCCCGATCGTCAGCAGCGCCGCCACCGCGATGGAGAGCATCAACATCAGCCGTTTTGTAATCGACATATTTTGGCCCGTCGTGGAATCAAGCGATGCAGGGCAGGCATGTGCTTGCCGCCCGGGTCCCACCCGCACGACAAAGCCCTCAGGGCGCACCACCTGTGGCGACGCGCGAACAGCCCGGGCGCACCCACCCCCTTCCCAGACCGCTTACGCCCTTTCACGGCAGATGCTGCAACAACTTTAGCGGCAGAAACGAACACCGCTGCGCGCGATGGCACAATCCGAATCCCTAACCGTCAGGATGGTTCGCATGTCGCACCCGCTACCCCCCTTGTCCCTGCTCGAAACGCGCATCCTCGGCGTGCTGGTCGAAAAGGAACATACGGTTCCCGACACCTACCCGCTTTCGCTCAACGCGCTGGTCGCGGGTTGTAACCAGAAGACAAGCCGTGACCCGGTGATCGACGCCAGCGACGCCGACGTGCTCGAAGCGCTCGACAGCCTGCGCAGCCACACGCTGATCATGGAAAACTCCGGCGGTCGCGTCAGCCGTTACAGTCACAACATCGCCCGCGTGCTGCAAGTGCCATCGCAAGCGGTGGCGCTGCTCGCCGCGCTGATGCTGCGCGGGCCACAGACGGCCGCCGAGCTGCGTGCCAACTGCGAACGCCTGCACCGCTTCGCAGATGTGTCGTCAGTCGAAGCCTTCCTCGCCGAACTCGCTGAACGCCCGGCCGGCGCGTTGGTCGTGCAACTGCCACGCGCCCCCGGCGCGCGCGAAAACCGCTGGGCGCACCTGCTCTCCGGCACGCCGCCAATGCCCACGGCGAGCGCAGCCCCCGCGAGCGGCGGTGCCGCGCGCGACCCCTTGCTGGCCGACCGCGTCGCCCGCCTTGAAGACGAAGTAGTAACGCTGCGCAAGCAACTCGCACGTCTGTACGAGAAGCTGGGCGAATCGCCCGACGACGCAGCGTGATCGGCCCCTCGAACGCATCGCCGGTGAGCGCAGCCACGCCACGCCTGGCCAACCAGCTGCTGCACGCCAGCGGCGGGCTGCGCTGGCATCTGACAGCACTGCGCCAACGACGCCGCGCCTGGCAGCCGTTCTGTGAGTGTGTGTCGCGCTGGCTGGCCGGCTGGCAGCCGGCGCGGGACAAGCTGCTGTTGGTCGGCCCCAGCGCCGGCTGGACGCTGCCCGAGGCGTTCGTACAGCGCTTTCGTGAAGTCCGCGTACTCGAACCCGACCCGCTAGCACGCCTGCTGCTCGCGCGACGCCTCGCAGCGAGCAAGCCGCACTTCGACACGCTGAATGCGTTTGCGCCTGGCGGGCTTGCCGCGCTGCGTGAGCGCTACGCCGACCATGCGATCCTGTTCTGCAACGTGCTCGGCCAGCTCGCTCCGGACGAAGAAAGCGCAGCCTGGTGCGCCGAGCTGCGCGCTACGCTGGCACCGCTCGCATGGGCCAGCTGGCACGACATCGCATCGTCAGCGCGGGCGATCGACGCGCCCGACGAACAATCCATTCCCGCGCATACCGGGTTCGACGCCCTGCTCGGCCGCTTCTGGCGCGGTGGCACACTGACGGTCAGCGACCACGGTAGCCTCACGCTGGCAGGCAGCGATTCCTTCCGCTGTGTGGGCTGGGTCTTGCGTCCTGGCCAGCACCATTTGGTGGGCTGGGTCAGCCACCAGCCGGAGGCCGACTGATGGACTGCCGCGCAGGCTGCGCAGCGTGTTGCATCGCGCCGTCGATCTCGTCGGCAATCCCCGGCATGCCTTTGGGCAAGCCGGCCGGCGTACCCTGCGTGCAGCTCGATGCGCAGCTGCGGTGCAAACTCTTCGGCGACCCCCGGCGCCCTGCCGTCTGTGGCGGACTACAGCCTTCTGGCGAGATGTGTGGCGACGACCGCACCCACGCGCTGCAGTATCTGACGCGCCTGGAAGTCGCCACGCGCAGCGACTGAATGCGCCGCAGTCAGCGGGTCTGGCGCGCATGTCCGCTCGTGTATCGCGGATCGCGGTAAAGACAGCCGCAGCGGATCCTGACTTGGCACATATCGGCCACGCGGCTCGCATGGCAAAGTGGCGCCCATGATTCGCTACCCCTCCCCCTTGCGCGCCGGCGCGCGTGTCGCCGTGACCGCCCCCTCGTCCGGTGTTGGTGCCGACTGCCATCGGCGGCTTGATCTCGCGCTCGCCTGGTTGCGGCAACAGGGCCTCGTACCGGTCGAAGGCCACTGCCTGCGCACCCAGCACAAACAGGCAAGCGCGCCTGCACCACATCGCGCCGCCGAGCTGATGCATTGCCTGCTCGCGACGGAGATTGCCGCTGTGATGCCGCCCTGGGGCGGCGAGCTCGCGATCGAAGTGCTGCCCCGCCTGGATTGGGCGGCGCTCGATGCCGCAGCGCCAACCTGGCTGCTTGGCTACTCCGATACATCGACCCTGCTGATGGCCCTGACCCTCAGGCTGCGCTGGGCGACCGCACACGGTGCCTGCCTGATGGATCTGGTGCCGGGCCAGCATGACCCGCTGATCGGCGGCTTGCTGCCGGCGCTGGCCACCGCGCCGGGCGGGCGCTTCACGCAACGCAGCTCCACTGCGTGGCAAGCCGACTGGGGTGACTACACGATCCACCCGGAGCGTGTATTCGCACCGCAGATCCCCACCCGGCTCGCGCTGCTGGATGTAAACCCCGGCCGCGCGGTGCGCTTTTCCGGGCGCCTGATCGGCGGTTGTCTGGATACCGTCCGCAACCTTGCCGGCAGCCCCTGCGGCGATGTACCGCGTTTCGTGCGGGAGGCCGGCGATGCCGGCGCGATCCTGTATTTCGAGAACTGCAACCTGCGCCCGAGTGAGTTTCTGTGCGTGCTGCAAGGGCTCAAGCTCGCCGGCTGGTTCGACGGGCTTGCGGGCGTGCTGGTCGGCCGCAGCAGCGCCGGCGACGTGCGCACCGCGGAATGGCTCAACCAGCGCGAGGCACTGGTCGCCGGGCTGGCCGATCTACCTTGCCCGGTAATCATCGGCTGCGACATCGGCCATATGCCGCCGCAGTGGCTGCTGGTGAACGGCGCGCTGGCCGAAGTGCGCTACGCCGAAGGTGCCGCGGAGATCGAGCAACGCTTCATCTAGGCGGCGGTGCCGTCGCGATTACGGCACGGCGGCGGGCTCTGCCGCCGGGGAT
>JAJZLD010000154.1 GCA_021803785.1 Pseudomonadota bacterium
GTAAGGGCGCTGGGACGGGAGGCCGATCCGGTCACGGCAGAAAGCCGGCTGAAGACGGCAATTGCTGAACAGCCGGACAGCGCCGCCAACCACTTCGCACTTGGCAACCTGCAAGCCGCCACGGGGCGCTGGCACGATGCGCAGCAGGCCTACTTTCGCGCGCACACGCTGGAGCCGGACAACCCGGACTACCTCTTCAACCTTGCGGTTGCGCTCGACCGCGTGAATCAGCCGCGGCTGGCCCGGCAGTACTACGAACGCGCCGTGCTGGCGGCAGACAAGCGACCAGCAGCCTTCGACCGCGGCGCCGCGATGCGCCGTGCGCAATCGCTCGCCAGCCAATAGCCGGATGACCGACCCGTTCTCGCTTAACCGCCAGCCCTTGGGGCAACTGCTGATCACCCAGGGTTTGATCGGCGAAGACCAGCTCCGCATCGCGCTGATGGAGCAGGCGCGCACCAACCAGGCTCTCGGCAAGCTGCTCATCGAGCTGGGCTTCGTCTCGGAAAGCACGCTGCGCGATGCCTTGTCGGAAACGCTCGGCAAGCAGGCGGTCGATCTGTCGCGCGCGATTGTTGACCCAATCGCGCTGAGCCTGGTGCCGCAAGAGCTGGCAAAGCGGCACCGCCTGCTGCCGCTGTCATTCGACCCGCACGGGCGCGCGCTGACCGTGGCCATTTCCGATCTCGACGACATCGTCGCGCTCGACAAGCTGCGCAGTTCGCTGCCCGACGACATCTCGATCGAAACGCTGCTCGCCGGCGATTCCGAGATCGTCCGCGCGATCGACCAGCACTACGGCTACGAACTCTCGATTGATGGCATCCTCAACGAGATCGAGACCGGCGAGGTCGACTTCCGCAGCCTCGCGTACTCGGGCGATGAATACAGCCAGCCCGTCGTGCGCCTGGTGGACGCCCTGCTTGCCGACGCGGTAAAGCGCGAATCCTCCGACATCCACTTCGAACCGGAAGCCAACTTCCTGCGCATCCGCTACCGCATCGACGGCATGCTGCGGCAAATCAGGGCCTTGCACCGCTCTTACTGGGCGGCGATGGCCGTGCGCCTGAAGGTGATGTCCAACCTCAACATCGCCGAAACGCGCGCGCCGCAGGATGGCCGCATCTCGATCAACATCAGCGGCCGGCCGGTGGACTTCCGCGTATCCATACAGCCGACGATCCACGGCGAGAACATCGTGCTACGCGTGCTCGATCGTCAGAAGGGCATCGTGCCGCTCGATGATCTGGGGCTGGCCGAAACCCAGCTCGACATGCTCAAGCTGATGATCGCGCGGCCCGAGGGCATCATCCTCGTCACCGGCCCGACCGGCAGCGGCAAAACCACCACGCTTTACTCGATCCTTCGCCACATCAACAACGAAGGCATCAACATCATGACGCTGGAGGATCCGGTCGAATACCCGATGCCGATGATTCGCCAGACCTCGATTTCGGAAGCCACGAAACTCGACTTTGCGAACGGGGTGCGCGCGATGATGCGGCAGGACCCGGACGTGATCCTGGTCGGCGAGATCCGCGATGCAGACACCGCCGAGATGGCCTTCCGCGCCGCGATGACCGGCCATCAGGTGTATTCCACCCTGCATACGAATTCCGCACTCGGTGTGATCCCACGGCTGCTCGATATCGGCATCCAGCCGGACATCATGTCGGGCCACATCATCGGCGTGGTCGGCCAGCGCCTGGTGCGCAAACTGTGCCCACACTGCAAGCGCGCCCGCGCGCCCGAAGCCTTCGAGCTGCGTTTGATGGGCATCGCGCCGGAGCGCGCACCCGCTGCGATCCATGACCCGGGTGGCTGTACGCGCTGCGAATTCCAGGGCTTCAAGGGCCGCAGCGCGATCATGGAAGTGGTGCGCATGGATGGCGACCTCGATGAACTGGTCGCACGCCGCGCCACCTTGCGCGAGATCCGCAACGCCGCGCGCGCCAAGGGCTTCCGCACACTCGCCGAAGATGGCGTACGGCGCGTTCTGGACGGCACGACCTCGCTGGCAGAGCTCGCCCGCGTCGTCGACCTGACCGACCGCATGTCCTGAGGCCAGCGCAAGTCATGGCCGTGTTCGCCTACCGCGCAATGAACCGCACTGGCCGCGTGATCCGCGGCGAGATGGAAGCGATCAACCTGGTCGACCTCGAACTGCGGCTGCGCCGCATGGACCTCGATTTCATCAACGGCGAAGCCGCCCGGACCGGCATCGCATGGCGTCAGGGCAAGATCCCGCGGCGCGAGCTGATGCACTTCTGCTTTCACCTCGAACAACTGACACGCGCAGGCGTTCCAATCCTCGAATCACTCTGTGACCTGCGCGACTCCACGGTACATCCGCGCTTCCGCGAGATCGTGGCGGGCCTCGTCGAGAGCATCGAAGGCGGCCGCAGCCTCTCGCAAGCGATGCAGGAGCAACCCACTGCGTTCGACTCGGTGTTCTGTGCGCTGATCCGCGCCGGAGAAGCCACCGGCAACCTGCCCGAAGTGCTCGGCGCGCTCAACGAATCGCTCAAGCGCGAGGATGAACTGGCAAGCTACACACGACGGCTGGTGATCTATCCGAGCATCGTCGTGACGGTGATCTTCGCTGCCATCGGGGTGTCGATGATCTACGTGGTCCCCGAGTTATCGCGGCTGTTTCTATCTACCGGCCAGCAACTACCGCTGCACACCCGCATCCTGATCTGGGTTTCGCAGATCGTGAGCAACTACGGCGGCTGGCTACTCGCCCTGCTAACGGCAAGCCTGATCGGGGTTCGCCTGCTTGCGCTCAATCACCCAGGCATGCAGGTACGAATCGACCGCGCGAAACTCTCGGCGCCGCTGTTCGGCGATGTGTATCGCAAGATCGTGCTGGCGCGCTTTGCCTCGCTGTTCTCGATGATGTATGGCTCCGGCATCGCAATCATCGACGCCGTGCGCATCGCGCAGGATGTCGCTGGCAACAAGCTGGTGCAACGTGCGCTCGGGCAGGTGGAGCAGCACATCGCCGAGGGGCAGAACGTCACCGCCGCATTCGGTATGGTCGGCCTGTTTCCACCGCTGGTCACGCGCATGTTGCGCATCGGCGAGAACACCGGTGCGCTCGACAAGGCGCTCGAGAACGTCAGCTACTTCTACGAACGCGATGTGCGCGAATCCATCGCGCGCGTGCAGGCCATGCTGGAACCCTTGCTCACGCTGCTGCTCGGCGCCCTGTTGCTGTGGGTGATGATGTCGGTGCTGGGCCCGATCTACGACATCATTACGCGCATGAAGGTCTGACGTGTCCCTGCGCCATCTGCTCTATCTCGATTCGGGCGGGCTCGCCAGTTGGTTCTGGCAGTCTGGCGAACTCAGTCCCGGCCCGCGCTTTGAAGCCGATAATGCGGGACTAGCGAGCTTCAGCACCTGGCTTGAGCAATGCCGCGGCGCGCACTTCACGCTGGTGGCAGACTGTGTGGAAGAGGGTTTCCAGGTCGATACCACCCCGCATGTGGTCGGTCCGGATCGCCGCGCGCTGATTGCACGAAAGCAGAACCAGCATTTCTACGGCTCGCCCTATGCGACCGCGATCTCGCTCGGGCGCGAGCGCGCCGGACGCCGCGACGAGCGCATCCTGTTTGCCGCGCTGACCCGCCCCGCGCTGCTCGACCCCTGGATGGAGCGGCTGCGCACCGCCGACGTGGTGCTGACAGGCATCACATCACCCGCGCTCTTGCTACAGCACGTATTGCGGCAGCACGTGCGCAGCCACGCTCGCCTGCTTGTCGTGACCCTTACGCCAGCAGGCCTGCGGCAAACACTGTTTGAAGACGGCAACCTGCGCTTCTCGCGCCTGGCCACGAGCGCCGAGTCGCATACGGCGGCCTGGGGCGCGGCGATTCCGTTCGAAGTCCAGAAGACATACCAGTATCTGGTGACGCAGCGCGTCATCGCGCGCGGCACTCCGATCGTCACGGCCGTGCTGGCGCACGAGGATGACATGGCTGCAGTACGCAGCGCCTGCGTGGATTCCGATGTGCTGCGTTACGTCCTGGTCGATCCAGTCGAGCGCGCGCAATCGCTCGGCCTGCGTCGCCCTCCGGCAGACTCGGACTCAAGTACCTTGCTGCTGCATGTGGCCGCGCGCGAGAACAGCGCCGCACAGTTCGCCCCTGCGCGCGATCGGCTTGCCTGGCGCTGGTGGGTCGCGCGGCGCATTGCCGTCGCGTGCGGCCTCGTCGGCATGAGCGCCGCCCTGCTCTTCGCCAGCAAGACAGTCTTCGACACACGAGCGCTGCGCCAGTCGATCGAGGAAATCAGACTCGACACCCAAGCACGGCATCTGCGCTACGAACGGCTGCTCGCAGCCCTGCCGAAACTGCCGGTATCACTCGATGCACTTCAGGCCGGCATCGGCGGCTTCGAGCGCTTCGACCAACTGTCCGCGGGGCCTGCAGATTCACTGGTGCGCCTCAGCCACGCGATCGATCGTCACCCAGGTATCGAACTCAAGCGCATCGAATGGTCACTTTCGCCCGAGGCGCTGGACCGCGCCAACGGCGCACGCCCGGCGAATACCGCGCCCGCACCGAAGGCCCCATCGCAGACGCCGGTGCGCGACATGCTGACGCTGGAAGCCAGCCTGCTCTCATCGGCCGGCCTGAGCCAACGCGAAGCGGTCATGGCAATCAACGCACTGCTCGACGATATCCGGCGGGAAGGGGCCATCGAGGCCAGCATTGTGCGTTTGCCCTTCGAGTACACGTCGGACCGCACGTTGCGCAGCAGCACCGGACCGCGTGAAGCCGAATCGCGCTTCGTGCTCAAGGCAAGCTATCCGGAAGGGAGGCCGCGGTGATCAACGCCCCGGCCATGCGCCGCTTCGTCATTACCCTACTGCTGTCGGCGAGCATGATCGGCATCGGCTTTGTCGCGCTGTCGGTCGCACTGCACGGCAAGGAGCAAGCCGAAATCGACTATCGTCGCGCCTACGACGAACGCGCCGCGATTGCGTCGCGCCTCAGCCGAGCCCAGCAGGACGAGCCAGAGATCCGCCGCGCATTGGCGCAATACGAAGCCCTCCGCAAGCGGGGTGTAATCGGCCCGGAACGTCGGCTTGAATGGGCCGAAGCGCTCACGCGGGAGCGCGCACAGCGCAAGCTCTCCCAACTGGATTTCGAGCTCGCGCCGCAACATGTGCTCTCAACCGCCACGCCTGAACTACCGCTGAGGGCCAGCACGATGACACTGCGCGCCCAACTCTGGCATGAGGGAGACCTCTTGCGCCTGCTTGCCGATCTTCGCGGGATCCGCAGTGCAACGGTGCTACCCCGACGCTGCACACTCGACCGCGGCACCGATGCCGCGGCGGATGGCACTGCCGTGTCAGCGGTTTGTGAGCTAGACTGGATTACGCTTGGCATTCCAAGCCCGCACAAGCCATGAAACTCGCCCCCCTGATCCTTCTGCTCGCTACTGGTACGGGATTCGCGCAAAACGCGACGCCGGACCCTTCAGCACCGCTGGGTCGCCTGTTCAACAGCGCCGAACGACGGGCAAAACTTGACGCCATGCGCGAACGCAACATCGAGCCTGGCGTCGCCGCGCCCGCGGAGACCGAATTGCGGCTAGATGGCATCGTGCGCACCAGCGACGGCCGCAGTACGGTGTGGGTGAACGGCGTTGCACGCAATGACCGCGCCTCGGTACTGAAGATCGGCGAGCGCAGTGCGCGCATCGCCACCGGAAACGGGCAATCCATCGAATTGCCGGTCGGCGCTTCGGTCCGCATGGTTTCTGACGACGGCACACGGTGAAATCAAAGGGCTCTGGCGGCTTCGCGCTGCCGATCCTGCTGATCCTCTTGAGCGCCATTGCCGCCTTTGTCGCGGTTCGTACCCTGCGCACCTTTGGCGGCTTTGAACTGCAAGCGAGCATCCGCACGGACAAAGCCTTGCTGCTCGCCCGTGACGCCGTAATCGCCTATGCCGCTTGGGAGGACAGTTCTCCGGGCAGCCTCCTCTGCCCCGACTTCGACAACAACGGCGTTGCTGATCTGAACTGCAGCAGCCACGCAGTGGGGCGTCTTCCTTGGAAAACACTGGGCATCGAAATGCCTCTGGATGGCAGTGGCGAGTGCCTGTGGTATGCCATCTCGCCCAGAGCCCGCAACAATATCGCCCCTGCCTCGCGGGGGTCGGGCGGCACAATACCTGCAATGAACCCCAGTTACCTCGGCGATCTGACCCTCAGGGACAGCACCACCGGAATGAGCCAACCGGTGGTCGCCGTGATTATCGCGCCGGGCCGCCCCCTGTCTGGACAATCCCGAACAGCCACAACAACGGGCTGCAACGGGGGCGGTGCAAATGCATTTCTGGAAAGCCGCGGGGGAATCAATAACGCGGCCGGCGGCCCCGGATTCATCACCGGCATGGCGGATACCGCGTTCAACGACCGTGTCATTGCCATTACGTCTGAAAAACTGTTTGCGGCCGCAAAAGCGCGCGTACTGATCGCGCTCGCAGGGCGTGACACCCCGGCAACAAGCGGTCTGCGGGGCTTGTACGCTTCGGGGGTAGCCGCCGCTTCATTGCTTGCCGATGACGGAAGCGGCCGCTTGAAACTCAATTTTCTGGACACAACCGTTTTGGCCGTTTTTTCGCCGCCCGCCGGTGTCGCACCGAAAACGGACGGCGATTGCAGTCGCTACGATACGGCGGGCAACTACACCGCCGAGTGGCTCTGCTTCAACCACTGGCTCGACTACACCCAATACAGCCCGATCACCCCGGACAGTGCTCGCCTCAGCCTGCCCGGCTGGCAGGCTGAGTTCAGCATCGCCAATCCGCCACGACTCGTTCGCACTCCATCCCCATGACCAGCCCCCCCATTCGTCACAAGAGCAGCGGCTTCACGCTGATCGAGCTTGCGGTCGCAATGACCGTGATCGCGATTCTCGGCGCAAGCGTGCTAATGGCTGTGCGCGTTCAGATGGTGCAGAGACAGACCTCCGAGACACGGGCAGCGCTTGAGGAGGCACGGGAGGCGCTACTGGCATTTGCAGCAGCAAATGGTCACCTCCCTTGCCCGTCGCTCGGCGGTGCCCCCGATCAAGGGCAGGAAAACCGCGACCCCAATACCAAAGCCTGCAAGTCGCGCCGTGGCCTTCTGCCCTGGAGCGATCTCGGCATTGTGGCGATCGACGGATATGGCCATCGTCTCGCCTACGCCACCGGCAATGAGGTGAGCGACGCGTCTCCGCCAATCACACTCGACACCAGCGTTGCGGCAACAGAACTATCCATCCAGGGCGGCCAAGCTTTGGGCACGCGGGTCGCCAGCGATGGTGCCGCTGTCGCCGCGATCTGGTCGTTCGGCCCCAATGGACTGTTTGGCACCACTGCCGATGGAAACACCATCGACGGCAGCGCGACCGCGGGCGCCGACGAGACGACCAACGGGACGAACAGCGCATCAGTCGTCATCTCGCGACCGATCAGCGAAAACGCGGGCGCCCCTGGTGGCGCGTTTGATGACGAAGTGATCTGGATCTCGCGCTATGTGCTGTTCAACCGCATGATTACCGCCGGCAAGTTGCCTTGACCCGCGTCGCGTCACGGCGACACACTGTCTGGCATCATGCACAGCACGATGAGCTTCATTGAACGCCTGCGCAACGCGGGCATCACCCCCAACGACAGCGAGGAACTGCGGCTGCAGAAAGCGCTGCTTGTGCTGGCGAGCGGCCTTGTGTCAGTCGCGGCAATCGGCTGGCTGCTGATCTATTGGGCGCTTGGCCCGAAACTATCGACCACCCTGCCCTTCGTACTGCAGGTGCTGGTTGCCGCGAACCTGTTGATCTACGCCGCAAGCGGGAACTTCGCGGTGTTCCGTTTCAGCCAGCTGGCGATCTTCTTGTTCTTCCCCTTCATTGCACAGTGGGCGCTGGGCAATTTCGTCACCGCCTCCGGCGTCATCCTGTGGGGCTTGCTCGCGCCGGTCGGAGCACTGCTGTGTGCCGGGCCTCG
>JAJZLD010000155.1 GCA_021803785.1 Pseudomonadota bacterium
GTAATCGGCCGGTTGTTGTCACAGATAAAGGGCCCCTTGGGGCCCTTTTGTTTTTTGCGCCGCAGGCTCAGTCCCAGCCGCTTGGCGCCGCAGCCTGCTCGCAGGCCACCTGTACTCGTTCGCCGGTCTCCAGCCATACCCCGGTGAGGCAGCCGCCCCAGACGCAGCCGGTGTCCAGCGCCAGCACGCCATCCCCATTGTAGTAGCCGAGCGCCGACCAGTGGCCGCACACCACGGTGTGGCTGGCGCTTCGGCGCCCCGGCACCGCGAACCACGGCAGGATTCCGGCGGGCGCTGCGTCGATTGGGCCTTTGTACTTGAGCGCCATCTCGCCGGTGGCGCTGCAAAGGCGCATGCGGCACATCGCGTTGACGATGACACGCAGGCGATCCCAGCCCTCGAGGGTGTCATCCCATGCAAGCGGTTGGCTGCCCCACAGGTTCTGCAGGAACACCTGCCAGTGGGGGCCTTGCAGCGCACCTTCCACTTCATGCGCCAGCAGACGGGCTTGCTCCACGCTCCAACCGGGCAGCAGGCCCGCGTGCACCATCGCGAAGGTATCGTCGACATGCATCAGCGGCCGGAAACGCAGCCAGTCGATCAGCGCTGTGCGGTCGGAGGCATCGAGAATGTCGTCGAGCGTGTCGTCGGCGCCGCGCCGCATCGCGCCGCTGGCGACAGCCAGCAGATAGAAATCGTGGTTGCCGAGCACCGTGACGGCATGCTTGCCGAGCGCACGAATGCGGCGCAGCACTGCGGCGTTATCCTTGCCGCGGTTTACAAGATCACCAGTCAGCCAGAGTTCATCGCGACCGGGCTGGAAGCCGGCGGCGTCGAGAAGCCGGTCGAGCGGTTCGAGTTGTCCTTGCAGGTCGCCGACGGCGAATCTCATGCGGGGCACTCCTGTTTGTCGGGCTGGATTAAGTCTTGCGCGAGTTGCGCGCGGCGGCGCGAATCTCGATCACCTTGGCGTACTTGATGAAGCTGTTGAAGCATCCGATGCCGATATGTACCAGGCCGGCGCCGCCATCGAGAAAGCCGCGCCGCATGATGTAGAACTTGATGAAGCGGAATATCGGGCTTAACCAGAGTTTTGCCGCACTCGGCTCGACCCCTTCCATCACGAGCGCCTCTGCGGCCAGTGTGGTGTAGCGGTTCTGCTTCGCGAGGTAAGACTCCAGCCCTTCTTCGGAATGATGCAGCAGGTCGCCCTTGAGGCGCCCCACATCACCCAGCGCGGTAACCTTCTCATGAACCAGGTCGTCGGACCAGCGTGCATGGCGACGGTCGAATAGCCGCAAGGACAGGTCCGGATAGCCTTCGCCGTGGCGCAGGTAGCGCCCGAGGAAACGATTGCAGCGCGGGAACTCGAAGGCACGATGTGTCGGTGCCGCGAGTTCGCGCTGGATCTCGGCCTGCAGCGCGGGCGTCACCACCTCGTCGCCGTCGATGCACAGCACCCACTCGTTTCTTGCCTGATCCACGGCGAACTGCTTCTGCGGCCCGAAGCCGAGCCAATCCTGATGGATCACGCGGGCGCCGGCCCGCTCTGCGATGGCACAGGTGTCGTCGCTGCTGCCGGAATCCACCACCACGATCTCGTCACAGAAGGCCAGCGAGGTCAGGGTGTCGGCTAGGGTTGCTGCGCAATCGCGCGTGATCAGGACGGCGGAAAGGGCTTGGCGTTCGCTCATGCGCCCAATTATAGGCGTCGTGGCCTCGGCGCGATTTGCCGATAACGGCCGCCGGCGGAATAATCCGGCCCATGCGAGAGATCCTGATCGTCAAAACCTCCTCGATGGGAGACGTCATCCAGTACCTGCCGGCGGTGACCGACATGCACGCACGGGTGCCGGATCTGGCGATCGACTGGGTGGTCGAGGCGCCGTTCGTGCCGCTGGTACGTTTGCACCCGGGCGTGCGGCGCGTGATCCCGGTCGCCCTGCGTAGCTGGCGCAAGCGCTTGCTGGCGCCCGCGACCTGGTCGGCGTTCGGCGAGTTCCGCCGCACGCTGCGCGAAGTGCGCTACGAACGTGTGATTGATGCGCAGGGCCTGCTCAAGAGTGCCGTACTCGCGCGCATGAGCGGCGCACCGGTGGCGGGCTATATGCCTGACAGCGCGCGCGAGCCAATTGCTACCCGGCTGTATGCAGAGAAGTATCGCGTGTCATGGCAAATGCATGCGGTGGAGCGCAATCGACGTCTCACCGCCGCGATCTTCGACTACCGTCTCGACCTGCCCTTGGACTATGGCATCGCGGCGCCTGTGCCGGGTAATGATGCTTGGCGGCCTGCAGAACCCTATGTGGTGTTGCTGACCGCGACCAGCCGCGACGAAAAACTGTGGCCCGAACCGAACTGGATCGAGCTCGGGCGCGCGTTGAACCGGCGCGGTCTAAGCTGTGTGTTGCCCGCCGGTAGTGATGTTGAGCGAGCCCGCGCGCAGCGCATCGCCGCCGAACTGTCGCACGCCTTGGTGGCGCCGCCGATGCCGCTCGATGCGCTGGCAGCGCTTATCGAGCGCGCGCAATGCGTGGTCGGCGTGGATACGGGCTTGTCGCATCTCGCGGCGGCCCTCAAGGTGCCAGTCGTGGCGCTGTATCTGGCGACTGAGCCGGGCGCCAATGGCGTTGCCGGTGGGTGCAACGCGGTGAACCTTGGCGGCAAGGGGCAGAAGCCTTCCGTGGCACAGGTGCTGCAGACTCTTGCACCGTGGGTCGCATGATCGGCCGCCTGCTGTACACAACGGCGTGGTACATCGCCGCGCCGCTGGTCTTCCTGCGTCTCGTCTGGCGAGCGCGTCGTCAGCCGGAATACCTGCATCACCTGGGCGAACGACTCGGCGTTCATCGGCAACCCGCCGCAGCACCCCTCATGTGGGTGCATGCGGTGTCGGTCGGCGAGACGCGTGCCGCCCAGCCGCTGGTGCGCGGCCTGCTCGAGAAATACCCGCAGCACACGCTGCTGCTGACACAGATGACGCCGACCGGGCGCGCCACAGCGCTGGAGCTCTTCGGTGCGGATCCGCGCGTCAGGGTGGCCTATCTGCCCTACGACACCCCGGGGTGCGTCCGGCGTTTCATGCAGCACTTCCGGCCGGACTTCGGGGTCGTGATGGAAACCGAGGTGTGGCCCAACCTGTTGCGTGGTGCGCGGCGTACTGGCGTACCGGTGTTGCTGGCCAATGCGCGACTCTCCGAGCGATCGGCGCGCGGTTATGCACGGCTCGGCAGTTTCGCGCGTAGCGTGTTTGCGGACCTTGCGGCCTGTGGCGCGCAGACGGAAGCGGACGCAGCGCGTCTGCGCGCGATGGGCGCCGATCCTGTCCACGTTACCGGCAATCTGAAGTTCGAGATTGCTGCGCCAGCAGAACAGCTTGCGCTAGGGGCTGCGTTCCGGCTGCGCTTCGGCGTGCGACCAGTGCTGGTGGCCAGCAACACGCGGCAGGGCGAAGAGGGGCCTCTGCTCGATGCGTTCCTGCGCCATGCGCCAGCCGATCTGCTGCTGGTTTTGGTGCCGCGACACCCGCAGCGATTCGATGAGGTGGCCCGCCTGATCGCCCAACGCGGCTTGGCCTATGAGCGTCGCAGCGCCGCGGATGCGCCGATCGCGGCTTCAACGCGGGTGTGGTTGGGCGACAGCATGGGCGAAATGTTTGCGTACTACGCCTGCGCCGATGTTGCGATCGTCGGTGGCAGTTGGGCGCCACTGGGCGGTCACAACCTGATCGAGGCCTGTGCGGTGGGGGTGCCGGCAATCGTGGGGCCACACACTTTCAACTTTGCGCAAGCGACGGCGGACGCGATCGCGGCTGGTGCGGCGTTGCGCTGCGCCGACGTGGATGAAGCGGTTCGCGCTGCGGTGGCGCTGCTGGCCGATGCTGCGCGACGCAGTGCGATGGGCGCGGCCGGGCGTGCCTTCAGTGCGCATCATCGTGGGGCGCTTGCCGCGACGCTGGCGCTCGTCGACACGATCGCGGCGAAATGAAACAGGCCCCTCAAGAGGGGCCTGTTGGCGTGCAAAGATCAGCGCTTATTTCTTTTTGGCAGGCTTGGCCGGCGCCTCGGTGTGCTTCGCGGCGGGAGCGGGCTCGACCTTCTTCGGCTCGGCCTTGGCCGGTTCAACCAGCGGTTGCGGGTTGGTCGCCGGCACCACGATCGGACGGCCCGCGGCCGCCGGGTCGAGCAGGGCGTTGATCGTCTTGAGATCGTCCTCGCTCAGCGTGCCAGCCGCGCTCTTCAGTCGCAGTTGCGCGATCGCGGTGTCGTAGCGGGCGCGTGCGAGCTGCCGGAAGGTGTCGTAATACTGGGTTTCGGCGTTCAGCACGTCGATGTTGATACGCACGCCCACCTGATAACCCAGCTTGTTCGACTCGACCGCGCTCTTCGACGAGATCAGCGCCGCTTCGTAGCCAGCCACCTGCGCGATGCCACTGCTGACCCCCAAGAAAGCCTGCTGCGCACCCAGTGTTGCCGAGCGACGTGCGTACTCGAGATCCGAGCGCGCCTTTTCTCGCAGCGCAACCGCCTCACGCACCTTCGACTGCGTGTAACCGCCGGCGAAGATCGGAACGTTGATTTGCACACCGATCGAGCCAGAGGTGGTCTTCGCTTCGGTGGCGAGGATGTCGTTCAGCGGCCCGCTGTGGTTGTAGCCGTATTTGGCGACAACGTCAGCAGTTGGCAGGTGGCCCGAACGTGCGCTTGACACTTCGCGGTCGGCGATCTCGGCGGCAAGCTGTGCTTGCTGGGCAGCGAGATTTCCTTCGGCTGCCGTCGTTGCCCATTGCGACATGTCGTTCGGTTGCGGCTGTTCGAAGCGCACGCCCTCGCGAAGCGGGGCGAGTGCGCCCTCATCCTTGCCGGTGATCTGCTGCAGGGCCTGACGTTTGACAATCAGGTCGGCCTGCGCTGCCGCTTCACGGGCGACCGTGAGGTCGTAACGCGATTGCGCTTCATGCACGTCGGTCACGGTTGTGGTGCCCACCTCAAAGCTCTTTTTCGCGAGTTCGAGCTGCTGCAGGTTGGCGGACTTCTGCGCTTGAATACTTGCAAGCGTTTCGATTGCGTTCAACTGGTCGAAGTACGCGGTTGCAACCCGCAGGATCAGGTCTTGGCGCGCGCGCTGCGCCTGCAGTTCGGCGACCGTCGCGGCGAGTTCGCCTTCGCGGTACTGATACCAGTTCTGCAGACGGAAGATGGGTTGCGTGAGTTGGACGCCCCAGTTGTTACTGTTGTAACGCCCGGAGATCTCAGGCAGCGGCAGATCACGCGAGGTGTCGTTGTATTGCATGCCGGCCGAGGCCCCGATCTGGGGTAGCAGCGCAGACAATCCTTGCGCCTTGCGCTCGCGTCCGGCCTCCGAGGCTGCGCGTGCCGAGGCAAACTGCGGGTCGTTGTCCAAGGCGTCACGGTAGGCCTGCATCAGGTCTGCCGAGTGGGCGCTGCCCGCGAACAAGCCCGCGATCGCGATGCTGAGTATTCGCTTCATAAGTCCATCACTCCGTCAGTATCTCGGCATTGTCGGGTCGACCTGTTCGGCCCAGCCGGCGATCCCGCCGGCCAGGTTGAACACCTGGGTCAAACCGTGCCGTTCAAGAAAATAGGCCACCTGCATGCTGCGGCCGCCGTGATGACAGATCACCACGACGGGCGCATCGGGGTCCAACTCTTCTACCCGCATCGGCACGCTGGCCATCGGCATCAGCTGCGCATCGGCGATATGGCAGATCTCGTATTCCCACGCTTCCCGCACATCGAGCAGATGTGGTTTGGCGCGCGATTCGTCGGCCAGCCATTCAGCCAGCGCACGGGGCGACAGCTGCTGCATCAGAAGCTGAACGCGCTCTTGGCGGGCACGCGAAGCGCCGGCACCAGGGTTTCGAACAGGTTCTCGGTGCTGTATCGGCCTTCACCAGTGCAGGTGATCAGTTGCCCGACCATCACCGGCGCGCTGCCGACGAAGGCAAACAGACGGCCGCCGGGCTTGAGCTGTTCAAGCATTGCTTTCGGCACTTCTGTCACGCCTGCGGATACGACGATGACGTCGTAAGGAGCGCGCTCAGGCCAGCCGGCGGCACCGTCACCTTCTTCAACGATCACGTTCTCGACGCCTGCTGCTGCGAGGTTTGCCGCAGCAAAGCTGGCGAGTGCCGGGTCGATTTCAATCGAGCGAACCCAGTCGGCGCGTGCAGCGAGCAGCGCGGCCATGTGGCCGGAGCCTGCACCGATTTCAAGCACCTTGTCGGTCTTCTTCGGTGCGACGGCCTGCAGCACCTTGGCTTCCAGCCTGGGTTCGAGCATCGCGGCGCCGCCGGGCAGCGGCACGGCGATATCAGCGAAGGCCAGGTTACGAAAGGCTTCGGGGACAAAGCGCTCGCGCTGGACAGTCATCAGGGTGTCGAGCACCTCGGGGTCCAGAACCTCCCATGGCCGGATCTGTTGCTCGACCATGTTGAAGCGCGCTTGTTCGAAATTCATTTCTTGCTCCTCGACAATGCCTTGAAATCAATGCGTTAAGCCAATGCTCTAAGCCTGCAATTCTAGCCCAGGCTGCGGCCCTAAGGCCGCCCTGTGTAACGTTTGGTAGCTGTCGGTGACCTTTGATACACAGCGCCCTCAGCTTCTTGCCGCCGGCGCCGCGATCCGGTACCACGCAGCGTACAGCGCGGGCAGGAAGAGCAGTGTTAGAACGGTTGCCACCGCCAGGCCGCCCATGATCGCCACCGCCATCGGCCCGAAGAAGGCGCTGCGGGTGAGCGGGATCATCGCTAGGATCGCCGCTGCCGCCGTCAGCATGATCGGGCGGAAGCGCCGTACGGTGGATTCGATGATCGCTTCCCATGGCGTGCGACCGGCTTGCAGGTCTTGCCGGATCTGGTCCACAAGAATTACCGAGTTACGCATGATCATGCCCGACAGGGCAATGGTGCCCAGCATCGCGACGAAGCCGAAAGGCTTGTTGAACGCGAGCAGGGACACCGTGACCCCGATCATGCCCAGCGGCGCGGTCAGCACCACCATCGCGACGCGAGAGAAGCTCTGCAACTGAACCATCAGCACCGTCAGCACGACAAGGATGAACAGCGGCATGCCGGCGGCGACAGACTTGCCGCCCTTGGCGCTTTCCTCCACCGAGCCGCCAACGTCGATGTGATAGCCGAGCGGCAGTTTCGCGCGCAGCTTGGCGATCTCGGGTTCGAGCTGGGCGGTTACGGTGGCTGGCTGCACGGTGCCATAAAGGTTTCCGCGCACGGACACGGTGGGTACCCGATCGCGTCGCCACACAATGCCAGGCTCGAAGCTGTATTCCAGCGTGGCCACCTGCGTCAGCGGCACGCCGCGCCCGGCACCGGTTGGCAGCATCAGTTCCGACAGCAGCGAGAGATGCTCGCGCTCAAGCGGTGCGCCGCGCACCGTGATCTGGATCGTCTCGGTGCCTTCGCGCAGCTCGCTGATGTTCTGTCCATTCACCGAAGTGTTGAGAAAGTTCGCGACGTCCTGCACCGACAACCCGAGCAGCCGCGCCTTCTCGGGGTCGACGTGCACCTTCACGACTTTGGAGGCTTCGTCCCAGTCCTTCTGCACGTTGGCAAGCTGCGGGTTCTTGCGCATCACCAGCGCGACCTCGTCGGCCAGCTTGTGCACCACGGCATGGTCCGGCCCGCTTACGCGGAACTGCACGGGGAACCCCACTGGCGGGCCGTTCTCGAGCCGGTTGATCGACGCGCGCAGTTCGCCGTAATCGTGCTCGAACAGCTTAATCATCTTGCTGCGCAGGGCCTCGCGCTCGGCAGGGCCCTTCGTCAGCACGACGAATTGGGCGAAGTTGGCTTGCGGCAGTTGCTGGTCAAGCGGCAGGTAGAAGCGTGGGCTGCCGGTGCCAACGTAGGCAACGTAGTTCTCGATGCCCGGCTCCTTCGCCAGTACTGCTTCGAGCCGCTTCACTGCGTTCTCCGCCGCATGGTACGAGGCCCCCTGTGCGAGGCGCAGGTCG
>JAJZLD010000156.1 GCA_021803785.1 Pseudomonadota bacterium
CGTCAATCCGACACGCTCGGCCGCTGCACATAGCGATCCATCGATCACGCCGGCCACACATCGAGCGCGCAACAAGACGCATAGGGTCGCAAGCGCACGCCGCTCACATTCCGCAGTGACGGACTTCAAGTCTCCGTCTTGCCACGCACGCCATACGGCTGCATCATCAAACGCTCGCGCCGGGGCTGCGCCAAACAGGCGAATCAGTTGCTCAATCGGAACGTTCAAATCCGGCGAGGCGCCTTGTAACTGATCTGACAAGTCTGCGACGCAACATAGGAGCGCAAGCGCGTCTTGCTGAGAACCGTTGCCCTTCATGCAAACCTGCACGGCGTGAGTCAGCGCGCGCAATCGAAGGATTGGTATCTGGCGGCGCCTGGCGCCCCAACACCACACATCCCCGTCGTGCGCCGCGAGTCGTGCGACAAAACGCTCGATCAGTCGCCCCTCATCCCCATCGGCGGCAGACAAAGAAGACACTGTCAAACCGGCGTCGCTCCATTCGGCAAGCGATATCTCGACCACCCGCAGGAGGTGTGGCGGCAAACTGTCGCCACCGCTGGCAGCGCGCTGGCGCTGGAATGCGTACTCAGCCACATCACCGTCAGACAGTGCGACGTCCAGGTCATAGATACAACGAATGCCGGCAATATCCGGCACGGTGACGATCTCGAACGCCACCGCAGAAGGCTTGATCGCTGTCACCCCGGGAACACCCCGGTCGAGAGGTAGCGGTCTCCACGATCGCAGACGATAGACACGATCACTGCATTCTCAAGCGTGGCCGCAAGACGCACAGCCACCGCCATGGTGCCGCCCGATGAAATACCCGCAAAAATACCTTCTTCGCGCGCGAGGCGACGCGTCATTTCTTCCGCTTCGGCCTGAGCCACCAACTCGATCTGGTCGACGCGATCCGCCTGGTAGATTTTCGGCAGGTATTCTTGGGGCCACTTCCGGATACCGGGAATTTGGGCTCCATCGGCTGGTTGACAACCAACGATGCGGATGGAAGGGTTTCGCTCCTTGAGAAAGCGCGACGTACCCATGATCGTGCCGGTGGTACCCATGCTGCTGACAAAGTGAGTAATGCGTCCGCCGGTTTGCTCCCAGAGTTCTGGCCCAGTACCCTCGTAGTGGGCGAGCGGGTTGTCCGCATTAGCAAACTGATCAAGGATGATGCCCCGCCCCTCGTCGCGCAGGCGCTCCGCAACATCGCGGGCCATCTCCATGCCGCCCTCGCGTGGCGTGAGGATCAACTCAGCGCCGAACGCACGCATCGTCTGGCGCCGCTCCAGGCTCTGATTCTCAGGCATGACGAGGATCATCTTGTAGCCGCGCATCGCCGCGGCCATCGCCAAAGCGATACCGGTGTTGCCACTGGTTGCTTCCACCAGCGTATCACCGGGCTTGATGTCGCCGCGCGCCTCGGCATGCTGAATCATCGACAAGGCGGGACGATCTTTCACCGAACCAGCGGGATTATTGCCCTCCAACTTGGCGAGGATCACGTTGTTGCGCCCAGCATTGATCCGCTTCAGACGCACCAAGGGTGTGCGGCCAACATAGTCCTCAAGCGTCAGAAACGTCATGCGCCCCCCCTGACTCAAACGCCGGCGCGCTGCTGCAGCGTGGCGACGTACTTGGCAACACCCTGGGCAACATCGTGGAAGGCGTCTGCGTAACCAGCATCACGCAGCAACGAGATGTCGGCCTGAGTAAAACTCTGGTATTTGCCCTTCAGCGCCGCCGGGAACGGGATGTACTCAATCACGCCCTGTGCCTGCATTTCGGCGAGTGAGAGCGCAGCCTCACCCTTTGCCGCGCGGCACGCATTCACGGTTGCCACGGCAACATCGTTAAAGCTCTGCGCACGGCCGGTGCCGAGGTTATAGATGCCGGACAGCGCAGGGCTGTCGAGAAAGTACAGATTGACGTTTACAACGTCTTCAACAAACACGAAATCGCGCAACTGGCCACCATTGCTATAGCCATCCTGACCTTCAAAAAGCTTGACCTTGCCGTGCTCACGGTACTGATTGAAGAAGTGATAGGACACTGAGGCCATACGCCCCTTGTGCTGCTCATTCGGCCCGTAGACATTGAAATAGCGGAAGCCCGCGATTTGCGAGCCGCTTTCAGTCAACGCCCGCCGCACCACCTGATCGAACAGGTACTTTGAATAAGCGTACACGTTCAAAGGCGCTTCGTACTGGCGCTCTTCCTTGAACACCGAGCCGCCGCCGTACACCGATGCGGACGAGGCGTAGAGAAACTGCGCCTCCTGCTCCAGGCAGAAACGCAGCAGCTCAAGTGAGTACCGATAGTTGTTCTCCATCATGTACTGGCCGTCCTGCTCCATCGTGTCGGAACAAGCGCCTTGATGCAGGATGGCCTCGACCGAGCCGTCCAATTCTCCGCCCTCGATCATTTCGAGGAAGACCTTTTTGTCGAGGTAGTCAGCGATCTCGCAGCCGACCAGGTTCTTGAACTTGTCGCCCTTCGAGAGGTTGTCGACGGCGATGATGTTGTCGATACCTTTGGCGTTGAGCCCGGCAACGATGTTGGAGCCGATGAAGCCGGCAGCGCCGGTCACGACGTAGTAGCGCGACATACGCGTCTCCTCAGTCTGGAATCTTGATTTCGTCGAGCGTCACGGTCGCTGTGCCGAGCTTGCCGACAACAATACCCGCAGCGTGATTGGCCCAACGCATCGCGTCGGCCATTGGCGCCCCCGCGGCAAGCATCACGGCAAGCGTCGCGATCACGGTATCGCCTGCACCAGATACATCGTAGACCTCGCGTGCGCGCGTACCTTCATGAAGCGCCCCTTCGTCGCGGAAGAGTGTCATACCCTCCTCCGATCGCGTCACAAGCAGCGCGTCGAGGGCAAGCTCTGCGCGCAACTTCTGCGCGCGCGCAGCCAAATCGGCGTCATCGCGCCACTTGCCTACCACCTGGCGCAATTCGGAGCGATTAGGCGTCAGCAGGGTTGCGCCGCGATACTTCGAATAGTCATCCCCTTTCGGGTCGACCAGCACAGGCTTTTTGGCCTCTCGTGCGAGCTGAATCATCTCGGCGACGTGCGTCAGACCGCCCTTGCCGTAGTCGGACAGCACCACGACGTCGACATTCGGCAAGCGCGCGCGAAATTCCGCGAGCGTCGCCTTCAAGGATTCGTGATTCGGCCATGTTTCGAAGTCGATGCGCAACAACTGCTGCTGACGGCCAATGACACGCAACTTCACCGTCGTAGCCAAGTCCGGGTCGGTTTGAAGCGACGCCACAACGCCTTCGCTTTCGAGCAGACGAGCAAGCACTTGAGCTGGCTCATCCCGCCCCACCACCGATAGCAGAACGGTTTGGGCCGCAAGCGCTGCAGCGTTTCGAGCCACGTTGGCAGCGCCACCCGGTCGCTCCTCGCTACGCTCAACCTTGACCACCGGCACCGGCGCCTCAGGGGAGATTCGGCTTACATCACCGAACCAGTAGCGATCCAGCATCACATCGCCGACCACCAGCACGCGAGCACGGCTTGTATCAGGAAGCGGAGGCAGATCTCGCATATCAGGGACGCCCGATTGGCAGGTATTCAAGACCAAAGCTGCGCGGCAGCTTTGGATCGTAAAGGTTACGCCCATCGACGATCACCGGACTCTTCAAGACGCTCTTGATGCGCTCGAAGTCCGGGCTGCGAAACTCTTTCCATTCAGTGACGATGAGCAATGCATCCGCTCCTTCGAGGGCATGCATCGGCGAGTTTGCATAGGCAAGGCGCGCCTCGTCGCCAAAAACGCGTCGCGCCTCATTGATCGCGACCGGATCGTACGCTGTCACGGTCGCGCCAAGCTTGAACAACTCGGCGATTACGACACGGCTGGTCGCTTCGCGCATGTCGTCGGTATTGGGTTTGAATGCCAAGCCCCACAGCGCGAATTTCTTGCCACTCAAATCGGCACCAAACCGCTTGACGATCTTGTTCACGAGAACAAGCTTCTGCGCGTCGTTGACCTCTTCGACCGCCTGCAACACCTTGAGACCTTGGCCGACGTCGCTCGCCGTCTTGATCAAGGCCTTCACATCTTTCGGGAAACAGGACCCGCCATAGCCGCAGCCCGCGTAGAGGAAGTGGTATCCAATGCGGGGATCCGAACCGATGCCCTGGCGTACCAGTTCGATGTCCGCACCGAGCTTTTCGGCAAGCAGCGCAAGTTCATTCATAAACGAAATGCGCGTGGCGAGCATCGCATTGGCTGCATACTTCGTGAGCTCCGCCGAGCGCACATCCATCACAACCAACTTGTCGTGATTGCGTTGGAAAGGCGCATAGAGCGCACGCATCAAATAGACGGCCTGCTCGTCGTCAGCTCCCACAACGATACGGTCGGGCTTCATAAAGTCTTCGACCGCAGCGCCTTCCTTCAGAAACTCCGGGTTCGAAACGACCGCGTACCGGATGTCCACACCGCGTTTTTCGAGCTCTTCAGCAATTGCCGCGCGCACTTTGTCAGCAGTTCCCACCGGCACCGTGCTCTTGTCGATGACGACTTTGTAGTCGGTCATTAAACGACCAATGTTCCGCGCGGCCGCCAACACGTACTGCAAATCCGCCGAGCCGTCCTCGTCGGGCGGGGTGCCGACCGCGATGAACTGCAGCGTGCCAAAGCGCACCGCCTCTTCGACGTCAGTCGTAAAGTGGAGCCGGCCTGCCGCCACGTTCCGCTCGACGATCTTGTCGAGGCCCGGTTCATGGATCGGAATGCCGCCATCCTTAAGGATGCGGATCTTGTTCGGATCGACGTCGAGGCAGAGCACGTCGTTGCCCATTTCCGCCAGGCAGGCGCCCGACACTAAGCCCACGTAGCCAGTGCCGACAACGGTAACTTTCACCTTGATGACTCCATTCACGTCAACGCCCTATCAAGGCGTCAGGTCGAATTCTTCACTGCGCCGCGGCGGGTATGTCTCCCAGCCGCCACAAGCGGGGCAACGCCAATAGAACTGGCGCGCCTTGAAACCACAAGCATCGCAGCGATAACGTGCGACACGCCGGGTGTGCCCATGAATCAGGCTTTTCACCATTTCGATATCCTGCCGCTGCTCAGGCTGAGCATTCAGCAGTGCAGCCTCGAGCAACTTATCAAGCCCCAGCACCGTCGGATTACGTTTGAGCTCTTCACGTACCAGCTTATACGCCGCATCCGGGCCATCGCGCTCGAGCTCCCACTGGAATACCGCGTCAAGCAAATCGAGCGACGGATAGCGCTCCAGGTAAGAATGAATCAGTTGCATGCCGTCATCCTTGCGCCCTAGGCGACGGTACGCATCCATCATGCGCTCAGCAACAAGCGCGAGATAAACCGGATTCTGCTGCTCAACACGCTGCCAAGCCTCGATCGCCGCAGCAGGATCGTCACGCGCCAAGTGCACATCGCCAAGCAGCATGTTGGCTCGCACGCACTGCCGATTCACATCCAGCGCACGCTGGAATTCGGTTGCGGCCTTATCAAGCTGACCCCGCGCGAGTTCGTTGGCGCCCAGTTCGCAGTGGAAGTTGGCAATCTCCTTGAGCATCAGCGCCGAATCAGCGTTCGGCAACGCACGCGCCACCTCGATCGCCTTGGCCCAGTCCTTTTCCTGCTGATAGATCTCAAGCAACTGCTTCAACGCAAACTCGCGCATGCCCGTCTCGCGCAATTTCACGAACACGGCTTCGGCGCGATCGAGCAGCCCCGCCTTTAGGAAATCCTGTCCGAGTTCCGACAAGGCGCTGCAGCGCTGCTCCGCGCTCAAGTCGTCGCGATCGACCAGCGTCTGATGCATGCGGATCGCACGGTCGAGCTCACCGCGACGGCGAAACAGGCTGCCAAGCGCAAAGTGCAGTTCCACCGTTTGCGGATCAATCTTGACCGCCTCCAAAAAGGCGTCGATCGCCTTGTCCGGCTGCTCGTTGAGCAAGAAATTGAGGCCAGTGAGATAGGAGCGCGGCAATGCACGCGACTCTTTTACCAGATGTTTGATGTCAATACGGGCCGCGAGCCAACCGAGCGCAAAAAAGATTGGAAAGGCGAGCAGCCACCAGAGTTCGAATTCCATGGACTCAGAGCGATCTCAGGTAGTCGGCGGGCGGGGTGTCCCGCACGGAAATGGCTGAAACCGATGCCGAGGCGCCAGAGGCGTTCTCGCGCAGGCGACGGATCTCGCGCCGTTGATTGCGCAGCGTCAGCACAGCCGCTGTCACGCCAAGCAAGACACCAACAACGAAGGTCAGCAGGATCACCGCGATCAGCGGCAATCGCCATTCGGTTTCAAAAAAGAAGCGGAGCGTAACGATCCCATCGTTCTTGAGCGCGAAGCCAAGAAGAAGGAAGAACACCAATCCCCGCAGGAGCCAAAGCAGTAAGCGCATCGCGCAATTATCCCGCAATACGGCGCGACTCGCCAAAAAAGCGAAAGGCGGCTTTCGCCGCCTCCCTGGTACTGCAACCGCCGCTGGCTTACTGCGCGTCTACACGCTCACGCAGTTCCTTGCCAGCCTTGAAGTGTGGCACGTACTTTTGCGGTACCTGCACCTTCTCGCCCGACTTTGGATTGCGCCCCATACGCGGCGGACGGTAATTTAAAGCAAAACTGCCGAAACCCCGGATCTCGATGCGGTCCGCACGCGACAAAGCGAGCGTCATCGCATCGAGAATCACTTTCACGGCGTAGTCGGCATCCTTCACACCAAGCTGCGGAAAACGCTCCGCAAGCCTGGCAATCAACTCCGACTTCGTCATGACAGACAAGGCTTACTGCTGCGGGTTATTGAGCTTGGCCTTGAGCAGCGCACCAAGGTTGGTGGTGCCGCTGGCAGCCGAACTGTCGTTCGAGAACTTCTGCATCGCTTCGTTCTGCTCAGCCTGATCCTTGGCCTTGACCGACAGGTTGATCGAACGGGTCTTGCGATCCACGTTCACGATCATCGCCTCAACAGGGTCACCAACCTTCAGCAATTGCGACAGATCGTCAACGCGCTCACGGGCGAACTCGGACGCGCGCAGGTAACCTTCGACGTCATCGTTCAGCGCGATCACGGCACCGCGAGCGTCAACCGATTTCACCGTGCCGTTAACGACACTGTTCTTGTCGTGCGTGGCGATGAAGTTGGTGAAGGGGTCGCCATCCAACTGCTTGATACCCAGCGAGATGCGCTCTTTCTCGACATCGATTGACAGCACGACGGCCTCAACTTCGTCACCCTTCTTGAAGTTGCGGATCGCCTCTTCACCCGGCAGCGACCAGGACAGGTCGGACAGGTGCACCAAGCCGTCGATCGCGCCGGTCAGGCCGATGAACACGCCAAAGTCGGTGATCGACTTGATGGCACCCTTGACGCGGTCGCCCTTCTTGTAGGTCTGAGCGAACTCATCCCACGGGTTGGGCTTGCATTGCTTCATGCCCAGCGAGATACGACGACGGTCTTCGTCGATTTCGAGGATCATCACTTCGACTTCGTCGCCCAATTGGACAACCTTGGTCGGATGAATGTTCTTGTTGGTCCAGTCCATTTCGGACACGTGAACCAAACCCTCGATACCCTGCTCGACTTCGACAAACGCGCCGTAGTCGGTGATGTTGGTGACCTTGCCGAACAGGCGGGTGCCCGACGGATAACGGCGCGCAATGCCCACCCACGGATCTTCGCCCAGTTGCTTGAGGCCCAGCGAGACGCGGTTCTTCTCGGCGTCAAACTTGAGGACCTTCGCGGTGACTTCGTCGCCAACCTGCACGACTTCCGTCGGGTGGCGGACACGGCGCCAGGCTAGGTCAGTGATGTGCAGCAGGCCATCGATGCCGCCGAGATCAACGAACGCACCGTAGTCGGTGATGTTCTTGACGATACCCTTGACGACAGTACCTTCCTGCAGCGACGAGAGCAGCTTCTCGCGCTCTTCGCCCATCGCCTC
>JAJZLD010000002.1:0-14143 GCA_021803785.1 Pseudomonadota bacterium
AGAAGAAACTCCTCGCGGGCATGATGAACGCGGTGGCGGATATCTCGCGCCTGTCGGTCTGATCGCGTAGGGTGTTTAAGCAAAAAGAAGGGCGGCCAAGTGGCCGCCCGTGTTCTTTGGAGCGACATGTGGGCAGGGTTGATCGTCGGCACGATACTTGCAGTCGCGGCGGGAAAGGGCACAAATCTGTCGTGTTCGAGTTGCTCGGGCGCAGCGGCACAGCTCAAGCGCCGAAATCGACCTTGCCGTGACGGATTGCCTTAAGACCGCACGAGGCCCCAGCCGCGGCGTACTTTCGTTGGACACCGCGCTTGCGGCCCCATTCAGCCACCTTTGCCGTGTGGCGCGGCCTGCCGCACTGGGGCCGGCGCCGGCGACTGCTGCGGCCCGGCTGCGCGGCGAGAACGCGAGCAAGCCCAGCGGCAGGATTGAAAAACCTCGCATCGCGCGCAGAGCCGTTTGCATAAAGGGGGCGACCGTCATGAATTGGGTACTGGACCATCAAGCCGGGATTGCACTGATGTGGCGCCAGCGTCGATCCGCGACACCTGCCGGGCTGATAGCATTACGGATTGCCTGAACCGCAAGCCTCAGCATGAAACTGATCATTCTTGACCGTGATGGCGTGATCAACGTCGACTCCGCGCAATTCATCAAGTCGCCCGACGAGTGGCGGCCGATTCCCGGCAGCCTGGAGGCGATCGCCCGCTTTAACGAAGCGGGCTACCGGGTGGTCGTCGCGTCCAACCAGAGCGGCGTGGGGCGCGGGCTCTTCGACATGGATACGCTGAACGCGATCCACGAGAAGATGACCAAGTTGCTCGCGCAAGCTGGCGGGCGCATCGATGCGATCTTTTTCTGCCCGCATCCAGCCGATTCAACATGCGACTGCCGCAAGCCGCGCGCCGGCATGCTGCGGGAGATCGCCGCCCGTTTCAACGTAGACCTACGTGGCGTGCCCACGGTGGGTGACAGCCTGCGCGATCTGCTGGCCGGGCAGGAGGTCGGCTGCGAGCTCTTCCTCGTGCTGACCGGAAAGGGCGAGCGCACCGTGAAGGATCCGAACCTGCCGGCCGGCACGCGGGTGTTTGCCGACCTCGCGGCGGTGGCGGACGCGCTGATCGAATGAGCCGGCGGCCTGACCGCGCAGCGTTCTTGCCGATCGAGCCCTTGCTGCGCTCAGCGGTGTTCCTGTTGCTGCAACTGATGGTGACAGCGCCTTACGCATTGTTTGCGATGCTGACCTTTCCGTTTCCGCCACAGCGCCGCTACCACATCATCATGGGGTGGTGCCGCATCAACCTGCGGATGATCCACGCAATCCTCGGCATCCGCTGGCGTATCGAAGGGTGGGAGAACCTGCCGTCGCGGCCCGCGGTGGTGATGTCCAAGCACCAGTCGGCGCTTGAAACGATCCTGTTCCCGGTGCTGTTCCCTCCGCAGAGTTTTGTGCTCAAGCGCGAGTTGTACTGGCTGCCGTTCTTCGGCTGGGGGCTCGCAATGCTGCCGATGATTGCGATCGACCGTTCCCGCGGCGCCGATGCGATGACGCAGGTGAAGCTCGAAGGCGCGAAGCGCTTGTCGGAGGGCTGGTGGGTGTCGGTCTACCCGGAAGGTACGCGGATGCCGGTGGGCGGGCGTCGTCGCTACAAGCTCGGTGGTGCCACGCTGGCGACATACGCGGGGGTGCCCGTCGTGCCAGTGGCGCTGAATACCGGGGAGTTTTGGCCACGCCGCGCCTTCATCAAGTATCCAGGCGAGGCGCTGATCATCGTCGGCCCCACGATCGAGACCGCCGGTCGGGAGCCGGAGGCGGTCAATGCGGAAGTCGAGGCGTGGATCGAGAACACCATGCGCGCGCGCTTTCCGCATCACTACATGCGGCGCGCTCGGTGAGCGTTTGAAGCGCGAAGGCTCATGGTCGCGCCGATGTTGATGAAGGTGCTTTCCCGCTTGCCCAAGGTCACGCCGCCGCCCCCGCAGCAGCGCGAGATCGTGTTCGGCCCGCGCACGGTGCCGTACACCCTCAAGCGCAGCGCACGCAAGACGCTAGGCATGAAGATTGATGCGGCGGGCGTGACGGTAACGATTCCTTTGCGGGCGACGATTGCCGAGACCGAGGCCTTCATCCGCAAGAATGCGGCCTGGCTGATCGAAAAGCTGGATGCGCGCGCAGCGCGGCCGGCGCCGGCACGCTTCGAGCTGGCCGACGGCGCGGTGCTGCCGGTGCTCGGCCAGCCCTGCACGATCCGCCTGCAACCGGGGGCCGGGCGCGCGCGCTGGATCGAGGGTCACTTCGAGCGCGAGCTGCAACTGCCGCTGCGTCCCGGGCAGAACCCGCAACTGCTGTTGCGGCGCGTGCTGCAGCGCCATGCGCTGGACTATTTCGGCGGTCGCCTGGATGAGTACATGCTCCGGCTCGCCATGACGCATCCGGGCGTGCCGCGTCCGGCGCTATCGCTGACGGGCGCAAAGACCCGCTGGGGGAGCTGCAGCCGGCACAGCGGGATCCGCCTCAACTGGCGCCTGATTCACTTCGAGCATGCGCTGATCGACTATGTGGTGGCGCACGAGGTGGCGCACCTGATCGAGATGAACCACTCGCCGCGCTTCTGGTCAGTCGTCGAGTCGCTATGCCCCACATGGCGCGACGCGCGTGCCGAACTCAAGGCGCGCGGCCATACGCTGCCGGAAATCTGACATCTGAAACCCGAGCCGATTGCGTATGGATTGATCCGGCGTGGTCGGCGCCCCACTGAACCAGACACAGAAGGAAACCCCGATGCGAATCCTCCACACCATGCTGCGGGTCGGCGATCTCGACCGTTCGATCAAGTTCTACACCGAAGTGCTGGGCATGCGCCTGCTGCGCCGGAACGACTATCCCGACGGCAAGTTCACCCTTGCCTTCATCGGCTATCAGGATGAGAGCGAAGGCGCGGTGATCGAGCTCACGCACAACTGGGGCGTTGACTCCTACGAACTGGGCACCGGCTACGGTCACATCGCGCTGGAGGTGGAAGATGCCTACGCGGCGTGCGCCGAGATCAAGGCCCGTGGCGGTGTTGTGACGCGCGAGGCGGGCCCGATGAAGCACGGCACGACGGTGATCGCCTTCGTGCAGGACCCGGATGGCTACAAGGTCGAGCTGATCCAGCGCAAGTCCTGAGCGGGGCGCAGATCTGCCGGCGCGCCTAGTCCTGGAAGCGCGCGCGGATTTCCAGTACCTCGTCCCAGCAGCCGAGGAAGGCGTCGACGCAGCGGGGGTCGAAGTGAGCGCCACGCCCCTGTTCAAGGAAGCCACGCGCATCTTCTACTTGCCAGGCGCGCTTGTAAGGCCGTATCGAAGTCAGCGCATCGAATACGTCCGCCACCGCGACGATTCGGCCGATCAGTGGAATGGCTTCGCCTGCGAGCCCTTGCGGGTAACCGCTGCCGTCGAACTTCTCGTGGTGGGTCAGGGCGATCTCTGCGGCCATGTGCAGCACCGGTGAGGCGGAGTCCTTCAGGATCTCATGCCCGATCGTGGCGTGCCGCTTCATGATTTCGAATTCGTCCGGTGTCAGCCGGCCGGGTTTGAGCAGAATCGCGTCGGGCGTGCCCAGTTTGCCGACGTCATGCATCGGCGCCGCGGCGAGCAGCATCTCGCAAACCGCGGAATCGAGCTGCAACTCGCGCCCGATCATGGCCGAGAAGTGTGCCATGCGCTGGATGTGCGAACCGGTCTCGGGGTCGCGGAACTCGGCGGCTTTCGCAAGCCGCGTTACGGTTTCGCGCTCGCGCTCGTGGATGTCTGCGGTGGCGCGCCTGACTGCGTCTGCCAGCTCGTCGGCACGATTTGCGAGCATCAGGGAGTGTTGCCTCAGGCGCAGCATGTTCCGTGCGCGCGGGATGAACTCGTTCTTGTCGACAGGCTTGGTGAGGAAGTCGGTGGCGCCGCTTTCGAGCGCATCGAAGCGCACCGTTTTTTCATGCGCGGCGGTGACCATGAGGATAGGCACATCCTGGTTGGAATGCGCCTCACGGAAGCGGCGGATCAGCTCGATGCCGTCGAGCCCCGGCATCATGTAGTCGACGATCAGCAGATCGGGCTGCTCCAGCATGCAGTGCGTCAGCCCCTGCTGCGGGTCAGAAAAAGTCAGCGTCTCGCAGTTCCCGACGCGGGCCACGAGCGCCTGCATCAAGGCTAGGTTAACCGGCGTGTCATCGATGATCACAATCTTCATTGCGCGATTCCGGAAGTCCTTGAAAGGGGGGCTGCTGCTCATCATGATGCAATTCCCGGGTCGTCGTCGGCGCGCTGCGGGGCGCGGCGCGGCAAGGTCAGGATGAAACGGGTGCCTTCGCCGGTGGCGCTCTCGACGCGGATTGCGCCGCCCAGCACGCCTGTGACGATGGTATGGACGATGTTGAGACCCAGCCCGGTGCCGCCTCGGCCGAGTTTGGTGGTGAAGAAGGGGTCGAAAATGCGCGGCAGATGTTCGGCCGGAATGCCTTGGCCATTGTCCTCGAAAATCAGCTTCACATGTTGCTCGCCTTCTACTTCAGCGCTGATCTTGATGCGGCCGCCGGTGCGGGCTTCAAAACCGTGCATGATGGCGTTGGTCGTCAGGTTGGTGATGACCTGGCCCAGCGCGCCCGGGTAGCTGTCGAATTCAAGACCGGCCGGAATTTCGTTGGCGAAGGTGCAGCCTGCCTTGCGGAAGGTTGGCGCCAGCGTGACCTCGATCTCGCGGGCGATTTCGCGCAGGTCGAAGACCCGCCGACGCGCACCGATCTGGTCTGCCGCGATCTGTTTGAAGCTTGAAACCAGATCCGCCGCGCGCTGCAGGTTGCGCAGCAGCGTGTCATTGCCGTCGGCGAGGTCGGCGAGGAACGCGCTCAGCGTGCTGCGCCGCAGCCCGCTCTCCAGCGCGGAATCGAGTTCGTGCCGGCGGTCTTCCAGTGTTGTCGCCACCATCAGGCAATTGCCGATCGGGGTGTTCAGCTCGTGCGCGATGCCCGCCACCAATCGGCCTAGCGCGGCCAGCTTCTCGCTCTGCACGAGATGCGTCTGCGCCGTCTGCAGGCGGTTGAGCAGTTCGCCCAGCTCGCGGTTGGCGTATTCCAGATCGTGCGTGCGGCGCGCGACCTTGTCTTCCAGCGTACGGTTGATCTCTTCGACTTCCGCCTTGGCGTTGATGATCGGCGTCACGTCGATGGCGCTCCAGATGAAGCAGGCGCGGCCGTGCAGCGTAACGCGGCGTCCCGCGATGTCGTAGCAGGCGCGTGTGCCGTCGGCCGATAGCGTCCAGGCGCTGATCTTCTCCTGCTCGTCGATTGCGTTGAGCATCCGGTCGAAACGGTCCGCATCGTTGCTGCTCGCCCACAGTCCAAGCTGTGCCAAGGGGCGGCCGATGCAGTCGTTGGGTGAGCGGCCGAAGTCGCGTTCAAACTGGGTGTTGACGTCCAGAATCTCGGCGGTGTGCTCAAGATCGACAATGCACAGTGCGACCGGCGCGTGGTGGAACAGTGCTGCAAAGCGCTGCTCGCTCTCGCGCAGCGCCTCTTCGGCCGCACGTTCCTGCGTGATGTCGCGAAAGTTCCAGACCAGCAATTTCTCGCCGCCGGCACGGAATTGGCGGGCCGATGCCTCGATCAGCAGGCCGACGCCTTCGTTCGTGCGCATCCAGACCTCGCGCCCTTCGAGCAGGCCCTTTTCATCGATTTCCGCAAGGCAGCTGGCGCGCATTTCAGGGTCGATCCAGAGCGGGATGTCGCTGGCACACCGACCCAGCACCTCGTCCTTGGCATAGCCGAAGGTGCGCTCCCACGCCGGGTTCACCATCCGTAACAAGCCGTCTTCCTTGCGCGCGACCGACATCGGCGTTGCCGTCAGCGCGAACACGGTAGACAGGCGCTCCTCGGACTCTCGCCGCGCTGCTTCGGAACGCTGTCGCTCCTCGAGTTCGCGGCCCAAGGCCACGTTCTTGGCTTCCAGGTCGGCGAACAGGTCCACCAATTCACGCCGCGTGACTTCGAGGCGGCTTGCGAGGTGGCCGATCTCATCGTCTCCGCGCGACGGGATCTCCTGCGACAGCTCGCCGCGCGCGAGCGCGTCCGCGGCGTTGCCGAGGGAGGCCAGCGGCGCGACCAGGCGCCGCCGTAACAGCCAGAAGATCATGATCGCAGCAAGGCCCAGTTGCAGCAACGTGGTACCGGCGAAAGCACCCATCTGACGCAGTTGCTGGGCCCGCACGGTGTCGCCGGTGACGCCCACGGTCACCATGCCGAGCTCGCGTTCCTTGTAGATGACCTTGCGCCCGGTCTGGCGGATCTGCGCGTTGGGCGCGCCGCGTTTGATTTCAAGCAGTGGGCCGGCGGTACGGTCGACGATCGTAACCAGAACGACGTCCGGGTCGCTCAACACCGCTTCGACAAGGGGCCGCACGGCGTCCGGGCTCAGGTTCCAGAGCGGCTCGCGGGCACCGAAGGCGAGGATGTTGGCGTACTGGTCTAACTGCAGCGCGATGCGTCGTTCCACCGCGGCCTGATAACTCTTGTAGAGCACCGGCAGCGCAAAAAGCGCTGGTAGCGCCAGGCCGATGGCGACGAACAGCAGGATCGATGTGCGTAGCGATCGGGTTCTGATGGGCATGGGCTGCGACGCGCCTTTGCGTTTCCAGCATGTTATTACGGCGGGGCGCCGGAGAACTTCAGTGTTTGTACGACCCGGATGATGGGGCAGTCATGCTGCAGTGCAAGTTGCCTTCCACCTAGAGCTGGGTCTGCGTGACCGCCTTGCGGAAACGGGCCAGCGCGATTGCAAAGAAGACCCCGCCGATAGCGAGGATCGCGAGAAAGTCCGGCCACACCACATCGAAACCCGCGCCGCGGTAGAGGATCGCCTGTGCGAAGCGCACGAACCAAGTGGTCGGTGCGCACAGCATGATGGTTTGCACCAGCTGCGGCATGCTCTCGCGCGGCGTCACGCCGCCCGAGAGCAACTGCAGCGGGATCACGATCAGGATGATCAGCAGCCCCAGCTGCGGCATCGAGCGCGCAACGGTGCCGAGCCAGATGCCGATGGAAGCCGCGGCGAACAGGAAACACGCGGCGCCAAGGAGGAACAGCGGCACCGAGCCGGCTACCGGCACCCGCATCACCGCCTGCACGATCACGATCAGGCCGAAGCTTGCCGCGACCAGCACCACCAGCGCATTGGCCCACACCTTGGCGAGCATGATTTCCAGCGGCCTGAGCGGCATCACCAGCAGGTGTTCCAGCGTGCCATGCTCACGCTCGCGGATGAAGGCCGCGCCGACCAGGATGATGGAGAGCAGGGTGATGTTGTTGATCACCTCCATCACGCCGCCGAACCAGAAGCCTGTGAGGTTAGGGTTGAAGCGCACGCGGGTGGCGAGTTGGATCGGCGACTTTGCAGTGCTGCGTGTGCCGGTAAGGTATTCGTTGAGTTCGCCGGCGATGATGTGCTGAATGTAGCTTGCGCCGATGAAGCTCTGGCCCATGTTGGTGGCGTCGATCGCCAGTTGAAGCTCAGCGCGCTTGCCGGCGGAGAGGTCTCGCTGGAAGTTCTCCGGGATCACCAGCGCAAACGAGAAGCGGCCGGTATCCAGGCCGGCATCCGCCTCGCTCAAGGTCGCGCCCTGCGGCGGGCGAAAGTAGGGGGGGTAGAAGGCACCTGCAATGCGTTGCGAAAGCGGCGAGCGATCCATGTCGACGATGGCGACCGGCGCGTTGTGAAGTTCGCGCGACATGCCGCTCGCTGCGGTGTACACGCCGCCCGAGAAAGCCCAGACGATCAGGATCAGCAGCACACGGTCGGCGAACAGGCAGCGCAGCTCTTTCAGACCGAGGCGGAAGATGTTGGCGAGCGTTCTCATGTTCAGCGCTCCTGTTTGGCCAGTAGTGCCCAGCACAGCAGCGTTAGCGCCGGGATGAAGGCGGCGATGGCCGCGTACTGCCAGATCAGTTCGGAGAAGCCGAGCGCCTTCGTGAATACGCCGCGGCTGATCACGAGGAAGTAGGTTGCCGGATAGAAGCGGCCGATCCACTGGCCGACACCGTCGAGCGCACTGACCGGCTCGGTGAGGCCGGAGAACTGCACCGTCGGCAGCATCGTCAGGATGCCGGTCGCAGCCAGCGCCGCGATCTGCGTGCGGGTGAAGGTGGACATCAGGAGCCCGATACCGGTGGTGGCGGTAACGTAGAGCAGGGCGCCGACCGTCAGCGCGAGCATGCTGCCTTTGATCGGAACGCCGAACACCGTGACCGCCTGCAAGGTCAGCCCGAAGAAACTGATCATCGCGACCGCGATGTACGGCAGTTGCTTGCCAAGCAGGAATTCGAGCCGCGTCACCGGTGTGACATAGAGGTTGGTGATGCTGCCCAGTTCCTTTTCGCGCACCACCGCGAGCGCCATCAGGATCGCCGGCACGAACACCAGCAGCAGCGGAATCACTGCCGGCACCATCGCGTAGATGCTTTTGAAGTCCTGGTTGTAGCGGTAGCGCACTTGCAGGTTCGCGGGCATTGCGCTGGGCGTGGTGCCGGTCTTGCGTGCAACGAGGTCGGCCAGATACGTCAGATGCGCACCCTCGGCATAGCCGCGCACCGTTTCGCCACGGAAGGGCATGGCGCCATCCACATAGAAGGCCAGTGTCGGTGCGCGGCCGGCGCGCAGATCGGCGCCGTAGCGCGGCGGTATCTCGATTGCCAACGCGAGTTCGCCGCTTGCCATGCGCTGATCCAGCGCGGCCGGGTCGGCGATCGGCGGCTGCACGATGAAGTAGCGGCTGCCCGCGAAGTTCTCGATGTAGGCGCGGCTCTCCGGGCTCTGGTCGCGGTCGAGCACCGCGAAGCGCAGGTCTTGCACATCCATCGAGATGCCGTAGCCGAGGATGAACATCAGCAGCACCGAACCGAGCAGCGCAAAGGTCAGGCGGATCGGGTCGCGGCGAAGCTCGAGCGTCTCGCGGTAGGCATAGCCGAGCAGGCGGCGCAGCGAAAAGCGTGGCGGTGGGCTGTGAGACTTGCCCGCTGCCGAGGGCGTGGGCTGCGTTTCGGAGGGCGTGCCTTCGGGTGAGGGGGCGCCGGCTGCGGCTTCGAGGTAAGCGATGAAGGCATCCTCCAGCGTGGCCGCGCCGCGGCCTTCGCGCAGCGCTGTTGGCGTGTCGCTCGCGAGTACGCGGCCGGCGTGCATCAGCGAGATGCGGTCGCAGCGCTCGGCCTCGTTCATGAAGTGGGTGGAGATGAAGATCGTGACGCCTTGCTCGCGCGAGAGTTCGACCAGCAGCCGCCAGAAATCGTCACGCGCGATCGGGTCCACGCCCGAAGTGGGTTCGTCGAGGATCAGCAGTTGCGGCTCATGCACCACCGCCACGGCGAGCGAGAGGCGTTGGCGGATACCCAGCGGCAACGCGTCGGCAGCCGCGTCCAGATGGGGCGCGAGGCCGAAGCGCTCGACCAGGGCGTCGATGCGCGGGCCGATACGATCGGGCGCCAGATGGAAGAGCTGCGCGTGCAGCCACAGGTTCTGCCGCACCGTTAGCTCGCCGTACAGCGAGAAGGCTTGCGACATGTAGCCCACCTGCTTGCGGGTCTCAAGTGATGTGGCGTCGACCGGCTTGCCGAACAGCCGTGCGCAGCCCTCTGTGGGCGGCAGCAGGCCGGTGAGCATCTTCATCGTGGTCGTCTTGCCGCAGCCGTTGGAACCCAGGAAGCCGAAGATCTCGCCGCGCCCGATGCGGAAGCTCACGTTGTCGACCGCGGTGAAGTCGCCGAACCGTTGCGTCAGGCCCTCAGCCTCGATTGCGATCTCGGCGTCGTGTACGTCGCGCGGCGGAATCGTCAGCGCCCGGTGGGCCTTGCGGCGCGCCTCGGGCAGTAAGGCGATGAAAACATCTTCGAGTGTTTCCTGGCCGGTCTGCGCGCGCAGTTCGGCCGGTGTGCCGTGGCCGATCACCTGCCCGGCATCCATCGCCACCAGCGTATCGAAGCGGGCGGCTTCTTCCATGTAGGCGGTGGCGACCAGCACGCTCATGTTGCCGTGCCGGGCGCGGATGCGATCGATCAGCTCCCAGAACTGGCGGCGCGAGAGCGGATCGACCCCGGTGGTCGGTTCGTCGAGGATCAACAGATCCGGGTCGTGAATCAATGCGCAGCACAGTCCGAGCTTTTGCTTCATGCCGCCGGAGAGCTTGGCTGCTGGGCGGTCACGGAATGGCGCGAGGCCGGTGGCGGTGAGCAGATCCGTGATCCGCGCATGGCGCTCGGCGCGCGCCAGGCCGAATAGGCGGGCGAAGAAATCCACGTTCTCGAACACCGATAGCGTGGGGTAGAGGTTGCGCCCCAGGCCTTGCGGCATGTAGGCGATGCGTGGCTGTACGCTGGCGCGTGCGCGGGCGTTCCGCATGTCGGCGCCGAGCACCTCGACGCTGCCCTGCTGCAACTTGCGCGCGCCGGCGATCAGTGCAAGCACGCTGGACTTGCCGACGCCGTCTGGCCCGATGAAGCCGACCATGCAACCCGCAGGCAGGTCGAGCGTGATGGCTTCGATCGCTGCGCTGTGCCCGTAACGATGGGTGACGCCCGCGAGGCGGGCGACGCTGGTTTGCGTGCCCATGCTGGCGCCTCCTCAGTGCGCTGGCAGGCTAGCCGGCCAAGCGGCCTGCGGATCGGTACGAATCCAGGCGACACCGGGCACGCCGGGTTTTACCTCGGCGCGATGCTGGGCGAGCCAGGCGGGCTCGATGCGAACCTTCACGCGGAACATGAGCTTTTCGCGCTCGGTGCGCGTTTCGACTTCGCGTGGCGTGAACTGGGCGCGCGGCGCGACATAGGTGACGGTTGCGGGGATCAGCTCGGGGCTGGCGTCCAGTTTGATGCGTGCCTGCGCGCCCAGCGCTACCTGCCCGGCGCGTTGCTCTGGCAGATAAATCGACATTGATACATCGTCGAGGTCGAGCAGGGTCAGCGTCTTGCCACCCGCAGCGAGCACTTCACCCGGCTCGGCCAGGCGGTAGAGCACGCGCCCACTGATCGGCGCCTTCAGTGCACTGTCTGCAATCGTGCTGCGCAAGCGGTCAGCACGCGCTTCGGCCGCGAGTACAGCTGCTTGGGCGGCATTGACGCGTACCTGCGCGGCGGCGAGTGCGGCATCGGCGGTTTCAAGCGCGCTGCGGTCGCGATCGCGCTGTGCCACGCTGAGGAAGTTGCGTGCGATCAGTTGCTCGGTGCGATGCAGGTTGGCTTGCGCCAGTTGGCGGTTACTCGCTGCGAGTGCTACGCCGGCACGCGCTTCGGCAATCGCTTGCCGGGCCTGTGCAACACCGGCCTCGGCTTCGCGCAATTGCGCGTTGAGTTCTTCGACATCCATCTGTCCGACGACAACGCCGCGCGTGACCGTGTCGCCTTCGTGTGGTGTGAGCGTAAGCAACCGACCGGCGATGCGGGTGGCTACATCCACTTCGGTGGCTTCGATGCGGCCGTTGCCGGAGGCGAAGCCGGCAGGATCCGGCGGCGGTTGAACATGCTGCCAACCAAACCAGGCGGCGGCGCCGATCAGGGTGATCGTTGCAAAGATAAGGCTGCGATGAACGAGCGGACTGGCCATGATGGATCCCCTTTCGGGTGAACCTGCACCCGCAGCGGGTGCAGTTGCGGCACGGGACGCGTGCGCGCGATGCTGCTGTGGCCATTAAAACGCTGCGGGTGGGGGGCGTTATTGGTTCAGGTCAAAAAAAGCTGTTCCGGCAGCTGTGTGGTAGGTAAGTAACGCCGTCGCTATCGACGGCGTCACAAGCGGTCTTTACTTGACGATGCCAAGCAGTTCCACTTCAAACTGAAGCGTGGCGTTTGGCGGAATCACGCCGCCCGCGCCGCGCTGGCCGTAAGCGATCGACGGCGGGCACACGAGTTTGGCCTTGCCGCCTACCTTGATTTTCTGCACGCCCTCGGTCCAGCAGGGGATCACGCGGGTCAGCGGGAATTCGGCCGGTTCGTTTCGGGCGTAGGAACTGTCGAATTCCTTGCCGTCCGGCAGGGTGCCTCGGTAGTGCACACGAACCTTGTCGGTGACCTTGGGCTGGGCGCCGGCGCCATCCTTCAGCGACACGAAGACAAGGCCGGACGGGGTGGTCACCGCACCGGGTTCTTTGGCGGTGCGGGCGGCCAGTTCGGCGCCGGCATCCTGGGCAAAGGCGGGGCTGATCGCAAGGGCGGCAAGCAGGGTGATGATGGACTTCACGGTATCCTCCGAGGGTTGAGCGGCGAAGCATACGACAAGCGCATTCCGCCTGCCGCCTTGAGGAGCCTCGGTAAAGCGATAGACCTGTTCTCCGCCGATCCCTCCCGTTACGCCGCAGTGCGCCCGGCTTACCCCTCCGCGCTATTCGATTGGACCGCCACAACGTCGCTCGCGCGCGCCCGATCGAGGGATTTCCCCGTTGTGCCCTTCGATGCGGTCTGCGTCGTTCGGGCGCTGCATTGGTTCAACATGGCCTGCTTCACGCTGGAACTCGATCGCGAGCCCAACCCCGACGATCTTATTGCGGCCTTGGGTACGGCGGTATTTCGCGCAAGACGGCTTCGACGCCGTGTTGCACCGTACGGTGTTCGGCATCGATACCGATGCGCATGGTGACGGCCTGCTGCGCGAGGCGGCCGACGCGCTGTAGTCGGTGTGGGGGCGCCTGCCGCGCGCCGTACAGCCCCTCGATTTCTGCGTCCTCCTGTGGGCAGTCCAACACCGCTTTGAATCCCATCGACTGCCGTATCGCCGTGCGCGCGATTCGTACTCGCGGCCGCGCTTCGGTAGACTCTCGGTTTTTACGTCCGAACTTTCCCCAAGGCGGCATCGATGAGTCAGCGTGTCCTGACCGGTATCACCACCACCGGCATCCCCCATCTCGGCAATTACGTCGGTGCAATTCGCCCGGCGATTCTCGCGAGCCAGCAGCCCGAAACCGAGAGTTTCTTCTTCCTCGCCGACTACCACGCGCTGATCAAGTGCGACGACCCGGACCGCATCGAGCGTTCGCGTCTCGCGATCGCCGCGACCTGGCTGGCGGCCGGCCTCGACACTTCGCGCGTGGTGTTCTACCGCCAGAGCGACATCCCCGAGATCCCCGAGCTGACCTGGCTGCTGACCTGCGTCACCGCCAAGGGCTTGATGAACCGTGCGCACGCCTACAAGGCCGCGGTGGACCAGAACGAACTGGCCGGCAACGAGCCGGACGACGGCGTGACGATGGGCCTCTTCAGCTACCCGATCCTGATGGCGGCGGACATCCTGATCTTCAACGCCAACAAGGTGCCGGTGGGGCGCGATCAGGTGCAGCACATCGAGATGGCGCGCGACGTGGCACAACGCTTCAACCACCTGTTCGGCAAGGGGCGCCAGTTCTTCGTGCTGCCGGAAGCCGCGGTGGATGAAGCGGTGGCGACGCTGCCCGGCCTTGATGGCCGCAAGATGTCGAAGAGCTACGACAACACCGTGCCGCTGTTCGAAGGTGGCGCCAAAGGACTGCGTGAAGCCATTGCGCGCATCGTGACCGATTCTCGCCTGCCGGGTGAGCCGAAGGATCCGGACAGCACCAGCCTTACCGCGCTGTTCGACGCCTTCGCCACGCCCGCCGAACGCGAAGCCTTCCGCGCCGATCTGCGGGCCGGCCTCGGATGGGGTGAGGCCAAGCAGCGCCTGGTCGAACAGATCGAACGTGAGATCGCGCCGATGCGTGCGCGCTACGAGGCGCTGATCGCACACCCGGCCAAGATCGAAGAAGCGCTTCAGGAAGGTGCGCGCAAGGCGCGCGCGCTGGCCACGCCGCTGCTCGCCGAGCTGCGTCAGGCGGTCGGCCTGCGCCCGATGGTCGCGGCACCGACCGCGAAAGCGGCCGAAGTGGTGAAGGCCGCCGCGAAGCCGGTGTTCAAGCAGTACCGCGAGGCCGACGGCCGCTTCTACTTCAAGCTGACCGATCCGCAAGGTCGCCTGCTCCTGCAGAGCGAAGGCTTTGATGGCGGGCGTGATGCCGGCCAGTGGGTCGGCCGCCTCAAGCGCGAAGGTGCCGCGGCATTGGCTGGTGCGCCGGTTCATGCAGCCGATGGTGTCAGTGCCGACGAGATTGCCGCCGCGCTGGCGCCG
>JAJZLD010000002.1:14153-29541 GCA_021803785.1 Pseudomonadota bacterium
GATCTTGCCGAGGAATGAGTGTGGCTGCGCCTCGGCTCGTGATCTTCGATTGCGATGGCGTGCTGGTGGACAGCGAACCGCTCGCCAATCGCAAACTGATCGAACACGCCGCGGCGCATGGCTTGCAGCTTGATGCGGAGGCTTCGCTGCGCGAATTCAACGGTGCGGCCCTGCGCCATCGTGTTGCCACGCTCGCGGCCCGCCACCATTGGACCCCGCCAGCGGATTTTGTCGAACAGGTCGATGCATCGATCGACGCATCGGTAGGCGAAGCCGACGCGATTCCGGGCGTCGAGGCGGTGCTCGATCAACTGGCGCATGACGGTGTGCCGGTGTGCCTCGCGTCGAACAGCCGTCATGCCGAGATTCAGCTGCGGCTTGCGCACCTCGGTTTTGTTGGCCGCTTCCTGCGCTGCTTCAGCGCTGCCGAGGATGTGCCGAATCCAAAGCCAGCGCCGGATATCTACCTGCACGCAGCGCGAACAATGGGCTACGCGCCTGCCGACTGTATCGTGATCGAGGACAGCGAAAACGGAATTCGCGCGGCGCGTGCCGCCGGCATGCGGGTGCTGGGTTTTGCCCGTTTCACGCCAGCCGAGCGGGTGCGGGCGCTGGGCGCAACTGCGTTCGGCGACATGCGTGAGTTACCGGCGCTGCTGGCTGGCGCTCTAGCTTGATTGCTGCGTCCGCCCCCATGCTGACCGCCGTATTGCTAGGGTTCGCAGTGCCGGCGGCATGCTGCCACCAGCTTGCCGGGCGATGGCCGATCTAGCCTTGGCCACGGTTCCACCCCAAGTCTCTCTCATCTGTAGCGGAGCAGCCACCATGGCCATTAGGGCAGGCTGATCGTGACGTGAGCCTGTCGCGGCGCGACTTTCACGATTTCGTGAAAAGCGGAAACTGATTGCGCGGTGGATTTGTCGAGCCATGAGCTCAGGCCAATAAACACCACCAACGTGACCAGAGCGTAGCCGGAGATAACTCCCCACAACGGCAGATTTCCGCGCAGGGCATGTCGTATCGAGTCCGGCGCCGCCCAGTCTGGCGCGAATGCGGCGCGCTTTCCTTTGTAGTGGGCAATCTCATCGCCGAGCCGATCCACCAGGTAACTGAGCTTCTCCGGCGACTCAAGCAGGTATCGACCACGGAAGCCGAGCAGAAGGCAAAGGTGGTAGACCTCGAGCGATTGGAGTCGTTTGGCGCCCTCGGCACGTAGCGCCTCTAAGCGTTCAAAGAATCGCTCGCCTGCGAGCTGATCGCCGAAGAATGCCAGCTGTAGGGGTTGCCGTTCCCATGCATCGCGGATGGAGAAGCGCGATGCGAGGATGTGCTCGTCTATCGCGGCGCAGAAGGCGTACTTCGCAGCGAAGATGTCGTCGGTCGCGATATTCGCGCGCTTGGCCGAACGTTCGAACTCATCAAGGAACTCGCGCAGGCGTTCTCGAAACTTGTCCGCGTCGATCGGAGCATTGCGGTTGCGAATCAAGAACATCAGATAGAAGCCGTCGTACATCATGTCGACGAGCGTTTTTGGCTGGCGTGAGGTTTCGTTCGGACGGCGACGGGGCTCGCCGTTGGCAAATAGGGACGGAGGAAGGGCCGGATTCATTATTGCACCAGAGCGAAGAGTTCAAGTCGCAAGTCGCGGAAGCCTGCGGGCACATAGAGCGCAACACATTGCGCCTGACGCATCCGCTCAAATAACGGCCCGTTCGGCTCCAGCGAGAAGTAGTAGTTGCCTGGTCGTACTGGCACTGCCGCGGGGACTTGTGGGGCTGCTGTGAGCTTTACGCCAGGCATCGCGGACAACAGCAGCTTGTCCACGTCGTCAGGGGCGCCCAGCTTGAATCGCAGCGGCACAGCCTCGACCAACTCCGGTGGCGGCATGTCTGCGCTGACGGAGAGATAGAAGGCGGTGTCGGCGCCGAGTTTGTCCGAGTCCATACGACCCACGAAGAACGATGGTTTGGTCTCCGTCAGGGTGATCGTTACGCATCGGGTTGATATGACGGTCTCTAGCAACTCCCGGATGATTCTGTCGAGAAGAAAGAAGCCCCCGGCTGGATCGCTGTGGTCATAGGCCGGAAGATCCTCGAGGGTATGGCTCTTGGCAAAGGTCATCAGGGCTCCCGCGACCTCGAGCAGCGACTCAAAGAGGCGCTCGGGATGCAGACGCGGGTGTTTGAACAGATGACTGAGACGTGCGAATGCGCTGCTCGCTGTGTGTAGCAGCCAGAAGGATGCTATGTCCCCGGAACGGATTTCTACGATGTTCTTGCTGGGCTCGCGATGGAAACCGTAAAGCGCGGCACACTTGGCCTGCAGAATATCCAGCGTGCGCCGCAGTAGCGCGTAGAGCGTTGGCAGCGCCTCGATGGCAACCGCGGGTGGCATGAAAGCTGGATCGATTTCGTAGCCGCCGGTTGACGTTTTGCGGATACGCACCGCCGGAAGCGTGATGAATTGTTCGATCGCATCCTGATCCGACAGCAGGCGAGGTTGCTTGCGCAGGAGCATGACATCGGCCTCGGCTGCGCGGGTGAACAGATCGGCCGCGAGTTCGCTTGCCGGGAGAAAGCGCGCGTTACCGCGACTATCTCCCGCCTGTCCCGGCTGTATTTGATTGCCGCCGGCCATGCGTAGTTGGGGCAAAGCTAAGTGAAAGGTGATGGCGTCCCGCGGAAACGCTAGATGTGCAAGGTTGACGGGCTCTGGTAGCTCGTCGGCGTCGGGCGCAGCGTAGAACTCGCCATCCGGAAACACGGCTCTTACTTCTTCGAGCCGTAGTACGCCAGAACTGAGCGCGTCTTTGTCCCACCGTAACTGCCTGAAGCCCCATGCATAGGGGTGAATGGTGCGTCCAAGCTCCGTCAGTCGGCTTTCATGGTAGAGATCCTGCCGTTGAAAATGTTGGGGCCGCAAAAAGAGCCCCTCTCCCCACAAGACCTTTGCTGCTGCCTTCACATCAATTCTCCTGATTGCATCGACTGCCCTTGCGTTTCCTTCTGACCGCATCGCGTTGAACCGAGCTTCGCTGGTGCGTCATATCCCCAACCTGCAGGGCTTCCGACGCTTACGCTGAATGCACATGCGTGGGCACCGAGCACAAGCCCGGTCTTCGCAGCCGCGGTTCTCTCGAATACCGCACGCCACCGCTGTGGCAAGGGCTTGCGAAACGCGCCCGCAATGGCAAGCACAGACGCTTCACGTGTCACTTTCTCCTTGAGATCGAGCAACTGAAGCGGTGTTAAAACGAGTTCTCTGACTTCCACCAGATCTGCACCGAGGGCTTCTTTTTCGCGACTCGGCGTCAGGATTGCGTCGGGCGGCATCGCCAGAAACGCCTCCGCGCTGCGCAACTTGTACAGCCGAACAACGAGCGCCGTGCCTTTGCCGTCTGGCCCCGCGTTAAGCACTTTGGATGCGTGAATTCGCAATGCCACTTCATCAAAGCCGCTGGTCGATTCGGCGTTTGCCCGTTTGAGTCCGATGGATCCGAGGGCGCTGTCCGCGGCCGAGCTGATCAGGTTGGTTGCCTCGTTCGAGGCGCATCCCCCCAAGCTAAGGGCGAGCGTCAGCAGCACCCCTCGTGCGAATTTATAACGGACTTCCGATGCGGAATAACTGCACAGCGCGTATGGCATCGTCATTGAAATGGCGTTTTCTTGTTCGTAGAGTACCACCCATGTCGCATACGCCAACGGGATATGCAGGGCGGGTGTGAAGTGCGACATGGATCGGCGCTTTGCCGCCCTAGATCGAGAATGGGAGCCAAACAATGAAGAATTCAGGACATCGCTTTAATGCTGCTACATCGGCAGTTTCCGTCTGCATAGCGCTGCTATTGAGTGCCTGCGCAACGACCTCGCAGCTCTCCGAGCTGGACCAATTCAAGGATGTCGCGGCAGTCCAGCAGCGCGTCGATGAACTGGTGGCCTCGGGGGATGTTCAGAAGGCGCAGGCGATGCTCGAAAGCACCGCCAAGGTCAATCCGACCGATCCGGCGCCGTGGGTGCGCATGGCTCAGTTGCAGTTTGATCGCGGTAATTACTCGGGAACGATTGCCGCTGCCGATGAGGCTGTGCAGCGCGACCCGGCGAACGTTCAGGCGAAGGGGCTGGCGCTCGTCGCTAGCCTTCGGATCGCTGTGCGGAATATTCAGGAGTTGCGTGGTGGTGTTGCGCTCGGCGGTGATACGCGCAGCGAAGCTGAGCGGCTGGCGCGCACCCTGCGCGAGACGATCAAGGAGGATGTGCTCGTTCCGGTCGCGCCGGCGATCGAATCGAAGAAGGCGCGGACTGCGAGCCGCTCTGCGAAGCCTGCAAGCTCCTCGGCCGCTGCCCCGGCGACAACCGCGGCTGCGGTAACCCCATCCGTCAAACCGGCGCCGACTGCATCGAAGCCCCCTGTTCCTGCAGCTAAAGCCTCTGTCGACCCATTTGGCGCTCTCAAGTAACCGACCCCGATACGAACAGGAAACCAATCATGGCCAAGAAGGAAAGTGTTCAGCAGAAGCTGACCCGCGTGCGCCCGCCGCGCGTGCAGTTGACCTATGAAGTTGAACGCGGTGACGCGATAGAGCAAAAGGAGCTCCCGTTTGTGGTCGGGGTTGTTGGTGATTTCGCAGGCCAGTCCGAAGTCGAGCAGCCGCGTTTGCGGGACCGTCGCTTCGTGAATATCGATGGCGACAACTTTGACGATGTGATGCAGGGGTTGGAGCCACGAGCCGCCTACCGTGTCGAGAACAAGCTGACTAATGAGGGCGGCGAGTTTGCAGTCGACCTTAAGTTCCGGTCGATTGAGGACTTCCGTCCGGAGTCGGTTGTTCAGCAGGTCGAGCCGCTTCGAAAGCTGCTGGAAGCGCGAAGCAAGTTGGCCGACCTTCGCAACAAGCTCGCTGGCAACGACAAGCTTGAAGATCTGCTGCAAGACGTGCTCAACAGCACCGAGAAGCTCGCAGCATTGAGTGCAGAAGCCAAGGCGGAGGGTAAGCAATGAGTGCATCCGCCATGGCGCTTGCTCAGCAAGCCTCTGAAACGGGCTATAGCCTGCTCGATGAAATCGTCTTGGAAAGCCGTGTTGCGCGCTCGCAGGTAGAACACAGTCGCGCGCGCGACTTGATCAGCGAGTTGGTGCAGCAGGTCATGAGTGGCACGGTGGTCGTATCCGAGAACCTTGCTGCGACGCTCGACGCGCGTATTGCTGAGCTCGACGCGATGCTGTCCGATCAACTCTCAGCAGTGATGCATGCACCCGAGTTCCAGAAACTGGAGTCGTCCTGGCGTGGCCTTGAGTACCTATGCAAGCAGAGCGCGACGGGCCAGATGCTCAAGATCAAGGTGCTTAACGTCACGAAACGCGAGCTCATCAAGGATTTTCGCGGTGCGGTCGAATTTGACCAGAGCGCGCTATTCAAGAAGGTCTACGAAGAAGAGTTTGGCACCTTCGGTGGCGCGCCGTTCGGCACCTTGCTAGGTGACTTCGACATCACCCGTCAACCTGAGGATATGTACTTCATCGAGCAGATGTCGCATGTGGCTGCTGCGGCGCACGCCCCTTTCATCTCTGCAGCGTCACCTGAGCTCTTTGGCCTCGAAGGCTTCACCGATCTCGGCAAGCCGCGCGACCTGTCGAAAGTATTCGATACCGTTGAGTATGCGAAATGGAAGTCGTTCCGAGAGTCCGAAGACGCGCGCTACGTTGGATTGACCCTGCCGCGTTTCCTCGGCCGTCTGCCGTATAACCCCAAGGATGGCACGACCGTTGAAGGCTTCAATTTCGTCGAGGATGTGGATGGCTCGGATCACAGCAAGTACCTGTGGGTGAACGCTGCCTATGCCTTTACGTCACGCATCACCGACGCCTTCGACAAGTATGGCTGGTGCGCTGCGATCCGCGGGGTCGAAGGCGGTGGCTTGGTGGAAGATCTGCCTACCCACACCTTCAAGACAGACGAGGGTGAGGTCGCGCTGAAGTGTCCGACGGAAGTGGCTATCACTGATCGTCGGGAGAAGGAACTCTCCGATCTAGGCTTCATCCCGCTGGTGCATTGCAAGGGTACTGACTACGCGGCCTTCTTTGGCGCGCAGTCGGTACAGAAGGCGAAGAAGTACAACACTGATGCTGCCAATGCCAACGCGGTGCTGTCTGCTCAATTGCAGTACATCTTTGCAGTGTGCCGCATCTCGCATTACCTCAAGGCGATGATGCGCGACAAGATTGGCAGTTTCGCATCTGCAGGCAACGTCGAGACCTATCTGAATGGATGGATCTCGCAGTACGTGCTGCTTGATGACGGGGCTTCGCAAGAGGCAAAGGCGGAGTTCCCGCTGCGTGAAGCATCGGTTCAGGTATCCGAGGTCCCGGGTAAGCCGGGTGTCTACCGTGCTGTCGCGTTTCTGCGCCCGCACTTCCAATTGGACGAGCTCACGGTTTCACTGCGCCTGGTGGCCGAGCTGCCTCAATCCGCAGGCGCTTAACTCTTTACCCCAAATAACTTAGGAGCCACAACGTGAAGGATATTTACGTTCAGTTCAAAGGCAAGTACGACATCAAGGGCGAGTCACGCGATGCCGAGCACAAGGAGTGGATCGAGGTCAGCTCGTGGAGCCACCTGATTCGCCAGCCACGTTCGGCGACTGCCTCGACTGCCGGTGGTCATACCGCCGAGCGTTGCGAGCACGGCGAAATGGTCTTCGTGAAGGACTTGGATCTGACCTCGCCGCGCATCTGGGAAGCCTGTTCGGCCGGTCACACCTTCGATGAAGTGACCATCGACTTCATGCGTGCTGACGGTGACAAGCGCGTGAAGTACCTTGAGATCAAGCTCAAGCATGTACTGCTGGCATCGGTGACGCCGTCGGTCGCTGGCGAAGGCATCCCGACAGAGACCTTCACTCTGAAGTACGCAGCCGTGCAATGGACCTACACCGCGCAGGACATCAAGGGTGGAGTCAAGGGCAATAAGGTTGCCAAGTGGAGCCTGGCGAAGAATAACTCGACCTACGAGATCTAATTCGCCTAACCGGAACACGGCAATGCATCCAGCGGCGCCGTGTTTCACAGCAGAAGAGATGTCATGAAGGGTTTTTCCCCTACCTTGTTTGAGCGACTGTTCGACGATGCGCCGCATCGTGGGGATGATCCTGCGCCGCTGCGGCGCTGGTCGATTGAAGAGCTCAAGGATAGTGTCGCGCGGGATCTTGAGTCCCTTCTTAATAGCCGCTGCGGCTTGCGTGAAGCCTTGCTGGAAAGCTATCCGGAGGCGGCGCGCTCGCTGGCCAGTTTCGGCATGATGGATTTCGTTGGAATGAGCCTCGCGAATCCAGCAGACAGAGCGCGAATTTGCGCAACGCTTGAGCGGACGATTCTGCAACATGAGCCACGGCTCAAACGTGTACACGTCGCGCTGCGTGGTGACGAGCGTAGCGTTGGCAGACTGAATTTTGCGATCCAGGCCGTGCTGTATGTGCCGCCGACGGCGGAGCCCGTTGGCTTCGACGCGGTGCTGCAGCCTTGCACGCAACAGTACTCGGTCGCGAGCAGCCGTCGTACGCTTCAGGCGGTCGCATGAACGATCTGCTGCCCTATTACGAGCGGGAGTTGACCTTCCTGCGTCGGCATTCGCGTGAATTCGCCGAACAGTTTCCAAAGATTGCCTCGCGGCTGTTGTTGTCCGGCGAGGCGTGTGAAGACCCACACGTCGAGCGCATGCTTGAGTCATTCGCGCTGCTGTCGGCGCGGGTGCACAAGAAGCTCGACGATGATTTTCCCGAGTTGACGGAGAGCCTGCTCGGCGTGCTCGCTCCCCACTACTTGCGGCCGCTGCCGTCGTGTTCGATTGCGCGCTTCGATACTGGTGGGGCCGATACGCAGTTATCCGCTCCGGTGGTATTGCCGCGTGGCACTTCGCTTGCGACTCGCCCCTCGGGCGGCGTTGCGTGCCGTTTCCGTACCGCCTACGACGTTACGCTGGCGCCATTGCGCATTGCTGCTGCTGGGTTTGAGCAGCCTGTGGTATCAGGGCGCAGCTTGCGCGTACCTGCAGAAACGACCTGTGCGCTTACCCTGACGCTGGAGGCAACTGGGGGCGCGTTGCCGCTAAACGCGATCGACATCCCGCATTTGCGCCTGTTTCTCGATGGCGAGCCCTCTCTGGTCTGTCACTTGCGCGAGGCGTTGTTCTCGTCGCTGCGCGGGCTTGCGGTGGGGGCGCCGGAAAACAACACATGGCAGGTTCATGGATGCGCAGCGATCCGGCCAGTTGGTTTCGGTATCGACGAAGGTCTGCTTGACTATGACGCGCGTTCGCAACAGGCGTATCGCCTGCTGACGGAGTTTTTCCTGTTCCCCAGCAAGTTCGATTTCTTCGATCTCGACTTCGCGGCGATTCGCTCAGCGTTGCCGCCGAATACGCGGCAAATCCAGTTGAAATTTCTCCTTGGCAAGGGTGCCACGGAACTCGATCCAGCGCTTCTCGAGCGAGTCTCGTCGGCGAACTTCGTTACGGGCTGCACCCCGGTGGTGAATCTGTTTGAGCGCAACGCAGAGCCGATTCGTCTTGATCATTCACGTGCGCACTATCCGCTGGTTGTTGACGCACGTCGTGCGGCCGCCTTTGAGCTCTATTCGATCAATCGTGTGTCGCGTGTTGAAAAGAGCAGCCGCGGTGAACGCATTTCCGAGTTCCGCCCCTTCTATGGGTTGCGGCATGCCGAGACGCCAGCGCACGAGGCGCGCTACTGGCATCTGCGTCGTGATGCTCGGGTCGCCGAAATGTCGCCCGGCTACGAGTACGAAATCGCCTTGATCGATGTGGCGGACGATGGCGCCGACGAGCGGACCGAAACGCTCAGCATCGAGGTCACGGCGACCAATCGTGACCTGCCGTCTCAGCTGCCTTACGGCCTGCCAGAAGGCGACTTGTTCATCGAAGGGGGGTCTGTCGCTCGGCGCATTTCGTTCCTCCGCCGGCCTACGCCTAGCCACCGCTTTCGCACGGAGGACGAGGGGCTGTGGCGTCTGATCTCGCATCTCTCGTTGAACAGATTGTCGCTTGCGGAGAATGGCGTAGACGCGCTGAAGGAGACCTTCGGGCTTTATAACGCCAGCCGTACGGCGAGTAATCAGCGGATCATCGATGGGCTGACATCGATCGAGCATCGACCATCGAGTGCAATGCTGCCGGGCGATCCCTTTCCGGCTTTCGTACGTGGCATTGACATCGAGATCTGCGTCGACGAGCAGGCTTTTGTAGGCGTCGGCCTGTCACTCTTTGTCGCGGTTCTTGAGCACTTCTTCGCACGGTATGTGCATCTCAACAGCTTCACGCGCTTGCGCGTGCGATCCACGCGCAGTGGCGAGATCCTGATGGCATGCAAGCCGCGCAGCGGTGACATGGTGCTCGTGTGAGGCGTCCATTCTCAAGTGCGGTCGGGCGGTTGTTTGCGGCCCCGCAGCGCACCGAGTTCTTCCAGGCGGTCCGTTTGTTGCGGCGGCATCTTCGGCGGCGCCATGAGCGCGCGCAGGAGGCCGTGGGCGAGCATGTCCGGTTCGGTAACTCGCTTGCGCTGTCGTTTCCGGCCAGCGAAATCGAGCAGTTGGAGATTGAGTCCCGCGCGGAGGACGGCTCGCCGCAACGGGTCAAACTGACGCCGGCCTTTCTCGGATTCACCGGCAACCAAGGTGTGCTGCCGCAGCACTACACCGAGCGCCTGCTTGACCGCGAGGTGCTGCACCGTGACCGCGCTGCGCGCGCCTTTCTGGATATTTTCGCCAACCGGAGTGCCGTGCAATTCTTTGGCGCATGGGAAAAATACCGGCCGTACTTCCAGTTCGAGTCAGAAGGCCGCTCGCGCTACCTGCCCACGGTGTTGTCGTTGGCCGGGTTTGGCGCGACGGCCTTGCGTGAGCGTCTCGATGATGGCTCTGACGGGTCGATACACGACGAGACGCTGGCTTACTACGCAGGCATTTTGCGCACCGCGCCCCGCTCGGTGTCGGCGATTGCGGCGTTGCTGGCCGAGTACTTTGACGCGCCGATCAAGCTGGTTCCGTTTGTTGGCCAATGGTTCCGCTTGCCGGACGAGAGCCTTGCCCAACTCGGCATGGCAAACGCCACGCTGGGCGTCGATGCCGTCTGCGGCGCGCGGATCTACCAGCGCGATTCGCGCATCCGCATCGAGGTCGGGCCGCTTACGCGCACTGCATTTCTGTCGTTCATGCCGGGGGGGGCTGCGGCGCGGGCGCTCGACCGGCTTCTCGGCATCGCGCTCGGACCGACCATCGAGGTCGAGCTGCGTGTGCTGCTCGATCGTCGTGAGGTTCAACCCTTGAAGGTTGGCCTCGCCGGTGGCGGGCGCCTCGGCTGGGACAGCTGGCTTGCGAGCGAGCCTCTGGCCGATGACCCGGATGATGCCACTTACCGATTCATGCCCGGCTTCATGCGCGGGCAAACGCAACCTTCAGTGAGCCCAACATGAGTACGCATCTCAAAGTCCTGATCGGGAAACTCAACGACACTTGCCGCCAAGCGGCTGAACGCGCCGCGGCGATCTGCATGGGGCGAGGGCACTATGAGGTCGACATTGAACATCTGTTCTCGGCCCTCGCGGAACAAGCTGGCAGTGACTTTGCCGTGGTCGTCCACCGCGCAGGCATCAGTGTGCAAGGACTGCAACAAGACCTGGAGGCGGAGTTGTCGCGCCTCCCGACCGGGAACACCCGCACGCCGGTGTTCGCCGAGCGCATTCCGCAGCTGCTCGAGGCGGCCTGGCTGATTGCATCAATTGATGACGCGCAGGCGCGTATCCGAAGCGCGCACTTGCTGCACGGCCTGCTGTCGGACCGCAAACTGGCTCAGATGGCGTATCGCGCATCCAAGCTCTTCGCCAAGATTCCCGTCGACGCGTTGAAGCATGATCTTGCCGCCTTGACGGCGGGGTCGGCCGAGGCGGAACTCGCAACAGCAACGCGCCAGCAGGAAGTTCGCCCCGAGGCTGGCTCGGCGGATGCCGCCGCCGTGCGCTCGCGCACGCCAGCACTAGATCAATACACGACCAACCTCACGGCGCGCGCCGCGGAAGGCAAGATCGACCCGGTCATCGGGCGCGATACTGAAATTCGTCAGGCGATGGATATCCTCCTTCGGCGCCGACAGAACAACCCGATCCTCACGGGCGAGGCTGGTGTCGGCAAGACCGCTGTCGTCGAGGGCCTGGCGCTGCGTATTGCGCAGGGCGACGTGCCGCCGCCGTTGCAAGGTGTATCGGTGCACGTGCTCGACATGGGCTTGTTGCAGGCCGGCGCGAGCGTGAAGGGGGAGTTCGAGAATCGCTTGAAGTGCGTGATCGACGAGGTGAAGAAGAGTCCGCATCCGATCATCCTGTTCATTGATGAAGCGCACACGATGATCGGTGCTGGCGGCGCGGCCGGTCAGAACGACGCGGCGAACCTGCTTAAGCCCGCGTTGGCGCGGGGTGAATTGCGCACGATCGCCGCCACGACCTGGGGCGAGTACAAGAAGTACTTCGAGAAGGACGCCGCGTTGGCGAGGCGTTTCCAGGTCGTCAAGGTTGAGGAGCCGACGCCTGAGCTTGCCTGCGCAATGCTGCGAGGCATGGCGCCGTTGATGGAGCGGCACTTCGGCGTTCGCGTGCTGGATGAGGCGATCACCGAGGCGGTAATGCTGTCAGCACGCTACATCACGGGCCGACAGCTGCCCGACAAGGCCATTGGGGTACTCGATACTGCTTGCGCGCGCGTTGCGCTGGCTCAGAGCGCGACACCGGGGCCGATAGACGATCTGCGCAAACAGATCGATCGCCTCGATGTAGAGCTGGCAAACCTTGCTCGAGAAGGGGCGCTGGGCATGGCTCATGACGTGCGCCGCAAGGATCTTAGCGCCCGGCGTGAAACCCACGCCGCCGAACTTGCTCGGCTTGATGCGCAATGGCAACAAGAGCGTGCATTGGTTGCACAGATACTGGCGCTGCGCGCAGCCCTTGCCGAAGGCGCTCCTACCGATGATTCGCGCCATGGCGAACTGGCAGCGCTCATGGAGCAATTGGCGGATGTGCAGGGCGAAGCGCCTCTGGTACCGCTGCAGGTTGATGGCCGCACAGCCGCCGAGATCGTAGCTGCGTGGACCGGTATTCCGCTCGGGCGCATGGTGAAAGATGAGATCCGCGCCGTGCTCGGCCTGCGCGACGCGATGGCCGAACGGATCATCGGGCAGGATCACGCGTTGGAGGCGATTGCGCAGCGGGTGCGGACTGCACGCGCCAACCTTGAGGATCCGAACAAACCCAAAGGCGTGTTCCTGTTTGTCGGCCCCTCGGGGGTCGGGAAGACGGAAACTGCGCATGCCTTGGCCGAAATACTTTATGGCGGTGCGCGCAGTCTCGTTACGATCAACATGAGTGAATACCAGGAAGCTCACTCGGTGTCCGGTCTCAAGGGCTCGCCGCCGGGCTATGTGGGTTATGGCGAGGGAGGCGTATTGACCGAGGCGGTGCGTCGCCAGCCCTACAGTGTCGTGCTGCTTGATGAAGTCGAAAAGGCGCACCCCGATGTGCTCGAGCTGTTCTTCCAGGTCTTCGACAAGGGCGTCATGGAAGACGCAGAGGGGCGCGAGATCGACTTCCGCAACACCATCATCATCCTGACCTCGAACGTGGCTTCGTCGACGCTGATGTCAGCGTGCCTAAACAAGGGGCCGGAGGAACTGCCAACGCCTGACGCCTTGCTCGATGCGATACGTCCGCAACTCTACAAAGCCTTCAAGCCGGCCTTCCTTGGGCGCCTCAGTGTGGTGCCCTTCTACCCGATTGCTGACGATGTGCTGGCGCAGATCATCCGGCTTAAGCTCGCCAAAATTGCGCGACGTGTGGCAGAGAACCACAAGGCCATCTTCAGCCATGACGATGCGCTGGTCGAGGCCGTGCTGGCTCGTTGCGTGGAGGCCGATTCCGGCGCTCGCAACGTCGACAACATCCTCAGTGGCACCTTGTTGCCCGAGATCTCGGAAAGCGTGCTCGCGCGCATGGCGGAAGGTGCAGCGATTGCGCGGATCAAGGTGGGCGTGAGCAAGAAGGGTGGCTTTAGTTACAAGGTGAGTTGAGGGCGAAGCGTGAGCGTACTGTTCGATCTGCCGTATGCGCAATACTTGGATGCCGGCCCGACTGCGCTACCTGGCGTAACGTTCCGTGATGGCCGGGCGGTGCTTGGGAGCGGCCGAGGGTATCTTGGGGTGCTGACTCCTGGTGCGCTTGCGCGCCTGGGCGCGCCATCCCTGGACGAGGTGGTGTGTGACGCGCTGTCGGCCTACCTTTCGGTGATGCTGCAAGGTGTGCGCAGCGGCGCAGGCGCCGTGCATGGCGACGGCGCTGCCGCGCTCATCCGGTTTGCGACGCCGCGCGGTGAGCGCCATCGTGTGCATAGCGATCCGACCCTGCGCAACGCGCTGTTCTCGCGTGCGCCCGAACAAGGCTTGGTGTTCGAGGCGACCTTGGTGACCGATCATGAGATGTTGCTGCGGGTCGACCCATTCATGCGTGTTGAGCAGGCGGGAAATACCGGCTTCGGGTGTTTCTTTGACTGCGCTTCGCCGGTCCGCGTTTTTCTCGCGGGTGCAGCGCAGCGACGGGTGTTTGATTTCGCCGTGAGCGTTTGACTGCCTACCGCCTTCGCCAGGCTGGGGCGTATCATCATTCGCCTGAGGAAGCGGAGCTGACGGCATGGCGATAGGTGTTCTCATCATTGGCGATGAAATTCTTTCCGGTAGGCGTGAGGACAAGCATCTACCCAAGGCGATTGCGTTGCTCAAGGCACGCGGCATGCGGCTCGCTTGGGCACGCTACTGCGGCGACGAGCGTGACCGGTTGATCGCCACCTTGCGCGACTGTTTTGCGAGTGGTGATGTTTTCTTCTCATTCGGCGGAATCGGTGCGACGCCGGACGACCATACGCGGCAGTCCGCCGCCGCGGCGCTTGGCGTGCCGCTAGCGCTGCATCCAGAGGCCGAGGCCGAGATTCGCGGCCGGTTCGGGGCTGAGACGACGGCCAATCGGCTCGAGATGGGCACCTATCCGGCTGGCGCGCGCATCATTCCCAACCCCTACAACCGCATTCCCGGGTTTACGATTCAAAACGGCTACTTTGTGCCGGGCTTCCCGGTCATGGCATGGCCGATGCTCGAATGGGTGCTGGACGGCGAACTGTCTGCACTGCACCACGCCGAGCCGTATGTGGAGTCATCGATGTGGGTCTTCGATGCGCAGGAGAGTCAGATCAGCGCGCTGATGCTTTCGGTGCAGGAGCAGTTCGGCGTCACGGTTTTCAGCCTTCCGAATGCACATGCCCCGGGCAGCCGTCGCCAGATTGAGCTGGGAGCCAAGGGCGAGCCGGCGGCCGTGGCGGCGGCGATGGATGCATTGCGCAGGTCGTTGGTCGCGATGGGCTTTCCGACCGAACCGCTGGCGAGTACGTGATTCGACGGCACAAAAGAAAAGACCGCAGGGTTGCTCTGCGGCCTTAAGTCGGACGTCACGAATCGCGCCTGCACGCGACGCCCGATGGAGGTTGTTGCAGGGCAGCTCAAGCCGCCGTCAGAAAGCTGCGATCAGGCGGCCTTCTTCGAAGCCTTGGCTGGTGCGGTGCCGCTGACGGCCTTGACGGTTGCGTCGGTTGCGGCGGCCACGTTGGCTTCTGCGATTTCGGCCACTTGCTTGGTCGCCTTGGTCAGGCTGTCGTAGGCCGAATTGGCGGCCGCGATGGCCGACTTGACGGCGGCGATGGCGACATCAGAACCAGCCGGAGCAGACTTGGCAGCCTTGTCCAGGGTGGCGGAGACCGACTTGTTTACCTCAGCCAGTTGGCCTTCAACCAGTTTGGAGATTTCTTCCTGAGCTTGGGCGCCGATTTCATAGACGCTGCGGGAGTACGCAACGCTCTTCTCGACGATCGGCTGGGCCAGCGAGGTTTGCAGCGTCAGCAGCTCTTGCACGTCCTTTGCGCCGAGTACGGTCTTGGCGTTGGCAATGCTGTCTTCGAGCAGCGCGCGGGCGGCGCTCAGGTTAAGGTTGGCCAGACGCTCGGCGCTGGCAAACGCGGTGTTGGCGATGCTCAGCAGCGCTTCGACTTGGGCCTTGCTCACAGCGGCGAATTGTTCAGGGGTAGCGAACATGGTTGATCTCCTTTGATTGGCTCAGGGGCAAAAGATTTTGCACCGCAACAATTCCGATTATAGAGGCGACTTTGGTCGCGTCAAGCATTTTTTGTTGCGGTGCAATATCTGACTGGGCGGTCAAGCCGACGGTGATCTAATTCACTGATCTGATTGCAAGTTTCTGTCGTGACTCGATGCGCAAAGGACGTGCAAGAGCTGCTG
>JAJZLD010000157.1 GCA_021803785.1 Pseudomonadota bacterium
GCCTGGGTCTGGCTTACGCATTTTCCCGAACGATTCTGAACCGAAGGCGCAATGAAAAAGGGCACCGGGGTGACCGGTGCCCTTGCTGAAAGCACTGTTCCGGGTCAGAACAAGGCTTCGTCGAGCGCCATCGCACCCGCCGCACCGCAGCAAACGGTGTGCGATAGGCCTCCGAGCTGTGACATCACGTGATCAGCGAAGAAGCGCGCCGTGATGATCTTGGCGCGGTAGAAGTCAGCATCGCCTTCGCCCGCCACCAGTTTGCGCTGAGCAATCAACGCGGCGCGAGCCATCTGCCAACCGCCGCAAACGATACCCATTAGCTTGAGCATCGGCACTGCGGCGACGTGAGCAGCCTTGATGTCGGTGCCAAAGGTTGCAAGCACATAATCAACCGCGCGCTCTGCCGCCGTAACGCCGTCAGCCAACGCCTTGCGGATAACCGCGAGGTGTTCGCCCTGACCGCCAGCCGCGGCTTCCGCCAACTGGCCGTCGAGCTGACGCATCATGCCGATCACTGCCTTCACGGTGAGCCCACCTTCACGCGCCATCTTGCGGCCGATGAGGTCGTTCGCCTGAATGCCCGTGGTGCCCTCGTAGATCGCAGAAATTCGGGCATCGCGCAAATACTGTGCTGCGCCAGTTTCCTCGATGTAGCCCATGCCGCCGTGCACCTGTATGCCGAGCGAAGCCATCTCGATCCCGGCTTCAGTGCACCAGCCCTTCACGATCGGAATCATGAAATCGGCAAACGCCTGCGCCTTGGCACGCTCGGTCGCGTCAGCATGGTAGTGCGCGGTATCCAGTGCCGCTGCAGTCACGTAAGCAATGGCTCGCATCGCTTCCACATGCGACTTCATGGTCATCAGCATGCGGCGGATATCCGGATGCTTGATGATTGCGACCTTGCCGCCACCTTTCACGCCCAGTTCCGTGCCCTGTGTCCGCTCGCGCGCGTACTTCACCGCCTTCTGGTAGGCACGCTCGCTGATCGCGAGCCCTTCCAGACCCACCGAGAAGCGCGCTTCGTTCATCATGATGAACATGTACTCGAGGCCACGATTGGCTTCGCCAACCAGATAGCCAACCGCGCCGCCCTTGTCGCCATATGACATCACGCAGGTCGGGCTGCCGTGGATGCCCAGCTTGTGCTCGATCGACACACAATGCACGTCGTTGCGCGCCCCTAGCGAGCCGTCATCGTTCACCATGAACTTCGGCACCACGAACAGCGAAATCCCCTTCACCCCCTCTGGCGCGTCCGGCAAGCGGGCGAGCACCAGGTGGATGATGTTCTCGGTCATGTCGTGCTCACCGTAGGTGATGAAGATTTTCTGACCGGAAATCAGATAGCTGCCATCGGCTTGCGGCACCGCTTTGCTGCGCACGGCGGCAAGGTCGGAGCCGGCCTGCGGCTCGGTGAGGTTCATTGTGCCGGTCCAGACGCCGGCGACCATCTTCTCGAGGAATTTCGCCTTCAGCTCATCCGAGCCGCGCAGGACGAGCGCTTCGATTGCGCCTTGCGTCAGCATCGGGCCCAGCGAGAACGCAAGGTTCGCCGACTTGAACATTTCGGACACCGGCGTGGACGCGAGCTTAGGTAAGCCTTGGCCGCCGAACTCAACAGGGCAACCAATCGCCGTCCAGCCGCCTTCGGCGAACTTCTGGTAGGCGTCCTTCCAGCCGGGGGCAGTCGTGACCGTGCCCGCATCCCACTTGGCGCCGTTGCGATCGCCGACAACATTGAGCGGTGCGAGCACGCCAGCAGCGAACTTGCCGCCTTCCTCCATGATCGCGTCGACCAAATCAGGTGTTGCTTCCTCGCAGCCGGGCATGCTGGAGAGTTCCCCCAAACCAGCAAGCTCGTTGAGAACAAACTGCATATCGCGGATCGGTGCAGTGTACTGGCTCATCAATCACTCCCCCAAAAAACACCGCGGCGAACTGCCGCGCAGATCACTTGTTCAACAGATAACGGCGATCGTCGAAGCTCGCGACCCAGCCGGGGCAAAAGACCACCAGCAAGGTTGCCGCCATGCCGCTTAGCCACGCCTCGGCGAAACCAAGCAGCAGGAAGTACGGCAGATAATCTTCGAGGATCGGTCCGGTCGCAGCGCCCCCCAGCGCCTGAACCAGACTTGCGCCCACACCAACAGCCAGCATGCACGCGGCTGACACCGCACATGCGTTGGCAAATATGAAAACAAACAGGTGGTTCGGCAGCCACGCTTGCAGCAGTCGATCCGCCACATGGCTCAACCAGGCGGGCAGCACGCCGAGCAAGACAAAGTTAAAGGGCCAGGCCGCCAGCTCGGTCGACGTGCCGATTGCGGAGGCGAGGCTGCCAACGGCGATCGCGAAGATTGCCCGTGCGCGGCCAAAAGTGAGGACGGCAACCGTTACGCCGAGAAGATGCAGACGAAACCCCGGCGCCAGATTGGCTTTGAGGCTCCAAAACAACATCAGCATGACCGCCGCCCCAAGCAAGCGCCCGAGTACCGGCCCGGTAATCAGCGTTCGCCAATCCGCCTGCCGCGCCTCGTAAATCAGCGCGGCAAGGGCCAGCACACCGCCGACCCAAGCCACCCCGCCAGGGAGGGTGTCGAGGCTGAAATCCACCGCCCCTCCCTTCCCCGCTTAGTTGATGGCCGCCGTGAGCTGGGGCACCAGCTCGAACAGGTCACCCACCAAGCCGTAGTCCGCAACCTGGAAAATCGGGGCGTCCGGGTCTTTGTTGATCGCGACGATCACCTTAGAATCCTTCATGCCCGCGAGGTGCTGGATCGCGCCCGAGATGCCGATCGCCAGATAGAGCTGCGGCGCGACAACCTTGCCAGTCTGGCCGACCTGGTAGTCGTTCGGCGCATAACCGGCATCCACCGCGGCGCGCGAGGCGCCCATGGCGGCGCCGAGCTTGTCTGCAAGCGGCTCCAGCACGGCGCGGTAGTTCTCGCCACTGCCAAGGCCGCGGCCACCCGAAACAATGATCTTCGCCGCACCCAATTCCGGCCGCGCGCTCACGGTAAGCTCGCGCCCCACCAACTTCGCGACGCCGAGATCCGCGCCGGCCGCGATCGCCTCGATCGCCTCGATCGGCGCCGAAGCGCCAGTCGCAGCAGCCTCGAACGCCGCTGTCCGCACCGTGATCACCTTGGTCGCATCACTGCTCTGTACCGTTGCCAGTGCGTTGCCAGCGTAAATCGGGCGAACGAAGGTGTCGGCCGATTCCACCGCGATGATGTCCGAGATTTGGGCGACATCCAGCAGTGCTGCGACGCGCGGCATGAAGTTCTTGCCGAAGGTCGTAGCCGGTGCCAGCACATGGCTACGCCCCTCAGCCTGCGCGACAACCAGCGCCGCGAGGTTCTCGGCAAGCTGATCCGCATAGTGCGGTGCATCGGCAAGCAACACCTTGTTCACGCCGGCCACCTGCGAAGCCGCTTGAGCGACAGCGCCGGCGTTGTGCCCGGCCACAAGCACATGGATATCGCCACCGATTGCGGCAGCCGCCGTGATCGTGTTGAGCGTGGAAGCCTTGAGCGAAGCGTTGTCGTGTTCTGCAATTACCAGGATCGTCATGCTCGGGCTCCTCACAGTACCTTGGCTTCGTTCTTCAGCTTGGCGACGAGTTCCTGCACATCGGCCACCTTCACACCGCTCGCGCGCTTCGGCGGTTCTGCCACCTTCAACGTCTTGAGGCGCGGCGCCGGATCGACGCCCAGATCAGCCGGCTTCAGCGTATCGAGCGGCTTCTTTTTGGCCTTCATGATGTTCGGCAGCGTCGCGTAACGCGGCTCGTTCAGGCGCAGGTCCGTCGTCACGATTGCCGGCAGCGCAATTTCAACGGTCTCCAGACCACCGTCGATTTCGCGCATCACCACGGCGCGGCCATCGGCGATCTGCAGTTTCGATGCGAAGGTGGCTTGCGGCCAACCAAGCAGCGCGGCGAGCATCTGTCCGACCTGGTTCGCGTCGTCATCGATCGCCTGCTTGCCGAGGATCACCAGTTGCGGCTGTTCGCGCTCAACAACGGCTTTGAGGAGTTTGGCAACCGCGAGGGGTTGGAGTTCGACGTCACTCTCGACGAGAATCGCGCGGTCGACACCAATCGCCATCGCAGTGCGCAGGGTTTCCTGGCTCGCAGCGGTGCCGCACGACACGGCCACGGTTTCGCTTGCGATGCCACCTTCGCGCAAGCGAACGGCTTCTTCAACTGCAATCTCGTCGAACGGGTTCATCGACATCTTGACGTTGGCGAGTTCAACGCCGGTACCATCGGATTTGACGCGCACCTTGACGTTGTAATCAACGACTCGCTTCACCGGAACAAGGATCTTCAACTCAATCTCCTTCAATCGGATGCGGGATTGGCGCCAGCGGCGCAAAGCGCGTCATTATCGCGCCTCCCGGCCAGAACATTGACAGTATCGGTCTTGGGCCGGACAATCATCCATACGTCCGCGTATGGAAGGCCATACGGTAACGTATGGACTTTCCTCCTGTCAATCGCGAAAGCAATGGAAAAGAAACCTCCGAAATCGCGCGCTTCGGCCGCCACCCGCCCTCCACTTGATCGCAAAGCCTGGATCCAAGCCGCAACCGATGCGCTCGCCGAGGAAGGCCTCGCAGGTTTGCGCGTTGAAGTGCTGGCCAAACGCTGTGGGGTCACCAAGGGCAGCTTCTACTGGCACTTCCGCGATCGGCAGGAGTTGCTCGATGAAGTGCTGAACATCTGGAAGGAAGGCCGTATCCGCGACGTCAGCAAGCAGGCGCGTGGCGAACTCGGCAAGCCCTTGGAACAACTCGTGCGCGTGATCGACATCTACTCCTCGTCGCGCAACCGCCGAGGCATCCAGATCGAATTGGCGGTGCGCGATTGGGCACGTCGCGATCCGAAGGCCGCGAAAGTCGTCGAAGAGGTGGACCAATGGCGCCTGAAAAGTGCGAAGGATCTCTTTATCGCGTCGGGCATGGGCGAACAGGAAGCCGCGAGCCGCTCACTGCTGCTTTACGCCTACTCGTTCGGCCTCAGCCTAATGATCTACGAGCACTTCGATAGCGACGTCGGCGCACTGCGCGCGCAGATTGCCGACTTCATCGCGCGCGGCGCTACGCCCGCCTGATGTAGCGTTCGAGACCGGGCAGCGCTTCGCAAGCGTTACGCCCCGTCTGATCGATGATCTTTTCGACCGGCTCATTGCGCAGTTCAGCCAGAACCGCGGCGTAGCGCACCAACTCTGCAGGCAGCGAAGGCCCTTGGGGGCGCCAGGCCGGCGGAATGTCAGGTCCGTCGGTCTCTAGCACGATCGATTCCAGAGGCAGTGAGGCCGCCAGCGCGCGTATGCGGGTCGATCCGCTGTAGGTCATCGCGCCGCCGAAGCCGAGTTTGAACCCGAGCTTGATGAACGTATCCGCCTGCTGCCGGCTGCCGTTGAATGCATGCGCAATCCCGCCGCGAACGCGAATACGGCGCAAGTGCTTGAGCACATCGTCCTGCGCGCGCCGCACATGTAACAGAACCGGTAGATCGAACTCTCTCGCCATCACCAGTTGGGCCGAATACACGGCTTGCTGGCGTTCTTGGTTGAATCCCTCGACGAAGTAGTCGAGCCCGATTTCCCCAACAGCAATCGGCCGATGCTTGCCAAGCAGGGCTTTCAGCAATGCAAGTGAGTCGTCACCCACGCGATCAATGTAGAGGGGATGGAATCCATAGGCCACCGCTATATCGTCGGCCTCGCCGGCCAAGCGCGACACCACGGGCAAATTGGCCGGTTCAACCGCAGGCACCACGAATGACTGCACGCCCGCATCGCGCGCTGAGTCCATCACCGCCTGCAGCCCGGACGCGTATTCCACCGCGTCCAGATGGATGTGCGTATCGATCAGCACGCGGTGCTCAGCGCCCCAGCCAAACGGGCGGCCGCTTCGCGATAAAGGCGTCGATGCCTTCGGCGGCGTCCTCGGCCATCATGTTGCAGGCCATCGTCTCGCCTGCGACCTGGTAGGCCGCTTCGATGCCCATTTCAAGCTGGCGGTAGAACAAGCGTTTGCCGATGGCGATCGCGTGGGGACTCTTCGCGCAAATCGACTGGGCGAGGCGCGCAATTTCCTGATCCAGCGCATCCGCGGGTACGGCGCGACTGATCAGGCCTGCCTGGCTCGCGGCTGCAGCATCGATGAAATCACCGGTCACTAGCATTTCGAACGCACGCTTGCGGCCAACATTGCGCGAAAGCCCTACCGCCGGCGTGCTGCAGAACAACCCTACGTTGATGCCGGATACGGCAAAGCGGGCCGTATCCGCCGCAACCGCAAGGTCGCACATCGATACCAGCTGACAGCCGGCTGCGGTGGCAATGCCGTGCACGCGCGCAATGACCGGCTGAGGCAAGGCCAGCAAGCTCGTCATCAACTTACCGCAGCGGGAGAACAGCGCCTGCTGGAAAGCCTTGCCCGGGTTGGCGCGCATTTCCTTCAGGTCATGCCCGGCGCAAAACGCCTTGCCGGCCGCCGCCAACACGACAACGCGGATCGAGCGGTCTTCGGCAACCGCTTTGAGCGCGTCGGCCAGCGCTTCGATCATTGCCAACGACAGCGCGTTGTATTGGCCAGGCCGATTGAGGGTCAGCGTTGCCACGCCAGCTTCGTCCAGGCGCAGAACGTAGGCTTCGGATTCAGTGCTCATCGATCCATCCTCAAGACAGTCTTGCCAAGGCTGGCGGAGATCGGCCGAGAACGCTGTCTGTTCAACGACAGCGCTGCACCGTCATTCGATCGCGTCCGTCGATTTGGCGCGTTGCCGCAGTACGTACTTCTGGATCTTGCCGGTCGAGGTCTTCGGCAGTTCGCCAAAGATGATGCGTTTCGGGGCTTTGAAACGCGCCATGCGTTCTCGACAGAAGTCGATCAAGGTCGCCTCGTCGACCCGCGCATCCTCGCGCAGCTCCACAAAGGCGCACGGCACCTCGCCCCATTTGTCATCGGGTACGGCCACCACAGCAGCGGCCATCACCGCCGGGTGCTTGTAGAGCACATCCTCCACCTCGATTGACGAGATGTTTTCACCACCCGAAATGATGATGTCCTTCGAGCGATCCTTGATCTTTACGTAACCATCGGGCTGCATCACGGCAAGATCGCCGGTGTGATACCAGCCGCCGTGGAACGCCTCTTCCGTCGCCTTAGGATTACGCAAGTATCCCTTCATGACGAGGTTGCCGCGAAACATGACTTCCCCCATCGTCTCGCCATCGCGCGGCACGGGCGTCATGGTCGACGGATCGATCACCTCGATTGCCTCCTGAGCGTGATAGCGAACACCCTGGCGCCCGTTCAGGCGCACTTGCTCATCAAGTGGCAGATCGGCCCATTCGGCGTGCTTGGCACAGACCGATGCTGGGCCATAGGTTTCGGTCAGTCCGTACACATGAGTGATATCGAATCCAATCCGCGCCATGCCTTCGATCACTGCCGCCGGCGGTGGCGCCGCTGCGACGAGCCCCGCCACCGGGTGGTCGATACCGTCACGCCAGCTCGCAGGTGCGTTCGCCAGCATCGAATGGACGATCGGTGCGCCACAGTAGTGGGTGACTCGCTCCTCGCGAATCGCATCGAAGATCAACCTGGCGTCGACTCGGCGCAGGCACACATTTGTTCCGCAATTGGCGGCCATGGTCCACGCGAAGCACCAGCCGTTGCAGTGGAACATCGGCAGCGTCCAAAGATAGACCGACTGCGGCGGCATACCCCAGGAGACAATGTTCGACATGGCATTCAGATAAGCGCCGCGGTGGTGATACACCACGCCTTTCGGATTGCCGGTGGTACCCGAGGTGTAGTTCAAGGAGATCGCA
>JAJZLD010000158.1 GCA_021803785.1 Pseudomonadota bacterium
GGCACTGCGCGAGAAGTACAACATCGCTGTCGTCACCAACGACATCTACACCGCCGAGGACGCCCAGTTCCTCGTGCGCAATGAAGCGCTGGCGCCGGAACGGATCATCGGCGTCGAGACGGGCGGCTGCCCGCACACTGCGATCCGCGAAGACGCCTCGATCAACCTCGAAGCGATTGATCGCCTGAACCAGCGTTTCGCGGGCCTGGAAATCATCTTTGTCGAATCCGGCGGCGACAACCTCGCAGCGACCTTTTCGCCCGAGCTCTCGGACCTCACGCTTTACGTAATTGACGTATCGGCCGGCGACAAGATCCCGCGCAAGGGCGGCCCGGGCATCACGAAGAGCGATCTGCTGGTGATCAACAAGATCGACTTGGCGCCGCTGGTGGGCGCCTCGCTGGAGGTAATGGACCGCGACGCGAAAAAAATGCGCGGAGAAAAGCCATTTGTTTTCAGCAATCTCAAATCCGGACAAGGACTTTCAGACATCATCGCTTTCATCGAAACCCAGGGCATGCTAGCCCCCGCCTGACTATTCAAGGAGAACACCCATGCGATCCCTACGCCCCCTACTCGCTGCCGGTCTTGTCATGGCATCGGGTACTGCCCTTGCCCACCCCGGCCACGAGGCAATGAGCCTGGCTAGCGGCTTCAGCCACCCCTTCGGTGGCGCAGATCATCTGCTCGCGATGCTGGCCGTCGGGCTCTATGCCGCCCGCCAGGGCGGTACGGCACGCTGGGCACTGCCGGCCACCTTTGTCGCGGCAATGCTTGCGGCGGCTGGGCTGGCACAAGCGGGCATGCACTTTCCGATGATTGAGGCCGGTGTCGCTGCATCGGTGCTGGTGCTTGGGCTGCTGATCGCGGCGGCGGCACGTCTGCCGCTTGCGCTCACCGCACCACTGGTCGCGGTGTTTGCCTTTTGCCACGGTGCCGCACACGTCGCCGAGAAGGGCGATGCGGGGCTCCTCGCCTACGCGGCCGGCTTCGCGTTGGCGAGCACGGCACTGCACGGCTGCGGTTGGCTGATCGGGCGCTGGATTCCGGAAAGCGCGGCGGGCGCCCGTCTGCAGCGTGTCGCCGGCGGCGCACTGGCCATTGCAGGCGGCATGCTGCTGGGCGCCTGAGCGCGACAAAATTGGAGCGCGGCGCCGGGCGCCAGCGGCTTGCGCCGCGCCACGTCTGACCGATGGCAAACCGCCGGGCGCGGCTTGCTCAAACGGATGATTGACACCTGCCCGCAAGCGGCAGGATGCTGCGCCAACACACAGCGTGGAGCTTGGCATGCTGGCATGGATCTCGCGACTGCTGGGCTTGGGAACGGCTAAAGGTCAGGAAGCGAAGGCGCCACCGGAACCGGCTGCCGCGCAGGCAGCGACGATCTCGCCCCCGCCCGAAGCGGAGCCGGCGCCTGCTGCAGAAGGCGCGTTGTTGCAGCAGGTCTTGCTGGACAAACAGCGGCGCGCCACCGGCTACCTCTTCTCGCTGCAGGCCGGGCGTACTGGCCAATTGGCGGATCAGTCACCGCGGGTCCGCGCCCTGCTCGACGATGTGCTGATTGCCCGGCTGCTGACCCTCGCGCCGCACTGGCCCGCGCATCGCAGCGCATGGATCGCAATTGAGGACACTTCGCTGGCGCACGGTTCGCTGCCACGGCTGGCCGCGCTGCGCACAGTGCTCCATGTCCAGCCCGCCGACCCGGAACACGGGGCCGCGCCGGAGACGGTCAGCCGGATCCGCAGCCTTCAGCGCGAGGGCATCCGTATCGGCCTGGACGCTGTGCCCGGCGCACCGTGGTTCGAATCGCTCGCGTGGCTCGCCGACGTCTTCCTGCTGGATTTTCACCAAGCGCCGGCAACACTGCAGCGCTATCACGCCCAGTTGGGCGGGCAGTTTGCGCTGATTCCGCGGGTTGCCACCGGCGTCGACACCCTCGACGCGCTCGATGCCGCATGGAAGCTGGGCTGCAGCGAGGCAGCCGGCGCCTTCACGCAGTTACGGGGCGACTGGCACGGCAACCGCATCGCGCCCGGCCCCCTGCGCGTCGCAGCGCTGCTCGCGCGGATCGGCAGTGACACCGAGAATCGGGAAATCGCCGCAGCGCTCAAGCAGGACATGGCGCTCTCCTACCGGCTGCTACGCTTCGTGAATACCGCCTCGGGCGGGCTGCAGCACACGATCGGCTCGATCGAACAAGCCCTCGTTCTGCTCGGCCGCGAACAGCTCTACCGCTGGCTGGCCTTGCTGGTGTGCGCGAGCGCGCAGCGCGGCGAGGGCAACGCAATGATGGAAACCGCACTGGTGCGCGCCCGCATGCTCGAAGTGCTGGCCGATCGTATCGCCCCGGAGGCGCGCGACGATCTGTTCGTGACCGGATTGTTCTCGCAGCTCGACATGCTGCTGCAGGTGCCGATGGAAACCGCGCTGGAACCGCTTGCGCTCACGCCCGCAGTGCGCGAAGCCTTGCTGGGGCGCCGCGGCCCATGTGCCGACTGGCTGGCCGTGGCCGAAGCGGGCGACAACGGCGACCCGGTCGCGCTGCTTGTCGCATGCCGCAAGCTCGGCATCCCGGCCATGCGGGCTGCGAGTGCGCGCATTACCGCGCTGGCCTGGGTACACAGCCTCGCGGCCGCAGCGGACACGCAGGCGGCCTAGATGTCCATTCGCCGGTCCGAAAGCTGGTAAAGCAGATCCGGCAAGCCTTCCTCGTTGTCCGCTGCTGCGCCCTCGCGGCGCAGCAGCACTTCAAAACCACGATGCTCGTAGAAGCGGCAAGCGCGCGGGTTGTCGCGGAAGCACCAGAGCCGAACCGGGAAGGGCAATTCGCATACCGCGTAACCGAGCAGTGCGCTGCCAACGCCGGTATTCACCGCGTCCGGCCGCACATAGAGTTGGTCGACCCAACCACAGCCCCCGCGCTCCGCCAGCGCGCAAAAACCGACGACACGGTGGCCTCGCTCGGCGACCAGCACACGGGAACACGGTATCAGGTGCAGCGCCACCCATTTGCGCACCGACTCGTCGTCATGCGCAAGCGGAATCGACGGCATCAGCACCTTGCGTGAGGCAAGCAGCACATCGGCGACTGCGTTGGCGTCGCGCCGCACCGCCGGGCGGACATTCAGCATTGCCTCAGGCCGCCGCCACAGCCGGCGGGCCGCGCCGCAGCAGACTGCCAAGGCGCCAGGCCGCGGTGCCGCAAGCGACTGCGCTGAGGGCCAGCACCAGGCGCGTATCGAGCAGGATCAGCGCTGCGCCGACCAAGGCAACCGCAACATTGGCGAGGCAGAAAGTGGTCGAGAGCAATCCCATCACCGCGCCCTGGCCGTGCTGGTCGAAGCTTTGCGACCAGTGCACCGGCATCGACGTGCTGTAGATCGACAGTGGCACGCCGATCAGCACGATCACCACGATGCCAAGCGTCGACCAACCGGTTGCCAGCACCACAAAGCAGGCAGCCACCACCCACGCGGTGCTGCGCGCAGCGGCGAGCGGCCTGAATCGCTGCCCGATGCGCGGCCACACCAGCGCGCTCATCAAAGTCATCAGCAGGCACATGCCAGCGGTGACCCAGGAAATACCGGTCGGCCCCAGCCGAGCGAACTCGACCAGCCACAAGGGGTAGAACTCGTAGAAGCCATTCAGACCGAAGGTGAACGCAAGTTGGAGCCAGAATACACGCCGCACAGCCGGATCCTCCAGCAGCCGGAAGGCGTGTTGCTCACGCGCGAAGGCTACCCAGCCACGGCCGCCCGGGTCCGCTTTCGCGCCGGTGTTGGGCACCAGCCAGGCGAGCAGTACCAAGGCCGGCAGCATCATCGCCGCGGCCACCACGAACGGCACCCAGCCACCCAGCGGCATCAGGAAGCCACCCAGCAACGGGCCGACCAGCCAGCCGATGTAGAGCGAGGCATTCACCATCGAGAACGAGCGCGTCTTGTCGATCTGCGGATGCAGGTCCGCGGCGATTGCGCGGGCAATCGCGGCATTGCCCTCGCAGAGGCCGGTCGCAAAGCGCGCAAGAGCGAACAGCGGAAAGTTCTCAGTCACAAGTGCGAATGCACTCAACGCGTAGCCAAGGATCGCAAGGGTCAGCGTGGCCAGCATGATGCGACGGCGGCCGTAGCGATCTGACATCGGCCCCAGCACAAGGCTGCCGAGCAAGATGCCGAAGGGGTTCAGCGCAATCGCGATACCCAGCAGCAGCTTCGGGTTGAGCCCGGCCCAGTGGGTGAAGCCGTTGACCGGGCCGTCGATGAACAACGGCGAGAGAATCGGATACGGCAGCGCGACGCCCACGGTGGACATCAGGGCGACGCAACAGACGGAGAACAACACCAGGCGCGGGTGACGCATGAATTTGAAGCGCCGCCAATCGTTGTGCGATCGCGGCGCTGGCTCATTTAATTGTTGAGTATTTTACTCAACAATAGCTGGATTGGCGAGCCGGTCGGTGCCGCGCGGGTCGCGCGGGCACCGCCGTGGGCCCTGCATGCGGCGGATCACGCCGAGGCAGGTGCAGCTTGGTCGAAACTTGAAATGCGTTGCTGTGCGCGGGCCACCGCGCTGACCAGTGCAAGGATCGCGGCGGTCGTGACGTTGCCGTGCAAGCCGGCGCCAAACGCGCTGCCGGGCACGCCTTCCATCGCAATCTCGACGAAGGCAATCGCGCGGGCATCGGAGCCCGCCATCAGCGAGCGCTCCTCGAACGACACCACGTTCACCGGCAAGCCCAGCGCGTGCACCGCTGCATCGAGCGGGCCGTTGCCAGTGCCCTCGCGACGCGTTTCAACGCCGCCGTCGCGGGTAACAAGGCGGATACCCTGCTGCTCACCGGATTCAAACATGTGGTGCTCGACATAGGCCGGCGACTCCGGCGCGAGGTAGGTCTCGCGGAAGATGCGCCAGAGCTCGGACGCAGTCACTTCGCGGCCGACATCGTCGAGATGGCGCTGTACCTCGGCGGCGAACTCCACCTGCATGCGGCGCGGCATCGCCACGCCGTAATGCTCTTCGAGCAGATAGGCGATGCCGCCCTTGCCCGACTGGCTGTTCACACGGATCACCGATTCGTAGCTGCGGCCGAGGTCCTTCGGATCGACCGGAAGATAAGGCACCTCCCAGATCGCGTTCGGGTCCTGCACCGCGAGACCCTTCTTGATCGCATCCTGGTGCGATCCGGAGAAGGCAGTGAACACGAGGTCGCCCACATACGGGTGGCGCGGGTGGATCGGCAGCTGCGTCACCGCTTCGGCCACGCGCGCGACGGCGTTGATGTCAGAGAAGTCGAGCTTCGGGTCGACGCCCTGGGTGTAGAGGTTGAGCGCAAGCGTCACGAGGTCGACGTTACCGGTGCGCTCGCCGTTGCCGAAGAGACAGCCTTCGATGCGGTCGGCACCCGCCATCACCGCGAGTTCGGCTGCCGCCACCGCGCAGCCACGGTCGTTGTGCGGATGCACGCTGAGGATGATGCCGTCGCGGCGTGCGAGCTTGCGATGCATCCACTCGATCTGGTCGGCGTACACATTCGGCGTGGCGCCCTCCACCGTCGCGGGCAGGTTGATGATCACGCGCTTCGCAGGCGTCGGCGCCCACACCGCGGTCACGGCGTCGACGATCTCCTTGGCGAAGTCGAGTTCGGTGCCGGAAAACACCTCCGGGCTGTACTGGAAGGTCCAGTCCGTTTCCGGCCGCTCGGCGGCGAGTTGCTGGACGAGCTGTGCACTTTCGACCGCAATCGCCTTGGTGCCCTCGCGATCGGTGTTGAACACGATGCGGCGGAAGTTCGGCGCGGTGGCGTTGTAGAAGTGCACGATCGCGCGGCGCGCGCCGGCGAGTGATTCAAAGGTGCGGCGGATGAGGTGCTCGCGCGCTTGGGTCAGCACGCCGATCGTCACGTCGTCCGGGATGTGGTCGCCTTCGATGAGCGTGCGGACGAAGTCGAAATCCGTCTGCGAGGCGGAAGGGAACGCGACTTCGATTTCCTTGAAGCCGACTGCGACGAGGGTCTTGAAAAGTTTGAGCTTAGCGGCGCCGGACATCGGCTCGAAGAGGGCCTGGTTGCCGTCGCGCAAATCGGTCGAGAGCCAGATCGGCGCCTCGGTGATCACCTTGTCCGGCCAGCGGCGGTCGGCAAGGCGGACAGGTTCGAATGCTCGGTACTTGGTGGCGGGCTGCTTCAACATCGTTTTCTCCTGGATGCGCTTTCGATACGGACATTTCGAGTCGCGGCGCGGGCCCCGATCAGGGACGCCCGGACTGCCAGGCTGCCGCAGTGCACGGCCCGGCAGTCGGTCAACAGTCGTAGCGCAGAGAACAGGTGAATCAGGGTCAGCATGGGAGTCTCCTTGGGATTGGGGATACCGCCGGCGGACTCGCGAAGACGCACGAATGCCGCAAGGCGGACGGGTACAACTCAACAGGAAGGGTTGGGATTTAGATGCGCGCGGGGCGCAGCAGTCGGCCCAGACCCAGGAACAGGGTCAGGGAGGTCAGGCTCAGCAGGAGAGCGAGGGCCGATTGCAGTTGCATGGCTCAAACCATAATCGGCGCGACACCGATCCGTCAAGTGGGTTTGATCGCAGTCAACGTGGCAAACTTGATCCGCGTTATGGCCATTAGCGGCTTGCCGTTCAATGATCGCCGCCCCGGCACCCGTGGCGGTAGTCACTCACGCAATCAATGCGCTAGACTGGCCCGGCTGCTCTAACCATCCGAGAGAGGACAAGAGACATGAAGCAAATCCTGAACGCCGTTGCCATCGCTGGCCTGCTGGCTTCCGGCGCGGCCTTTGCCGACGCGGGCGCCGACCTCGCGAAAGCGAAGAACTGCCTGGCCTGCCACGCAGTCGACAAAAAGGTCGTTGGCCCCGCATACAAAGACGTTGCCGCCAAGTACAAAGGCGACAAGGGCGCCGAAGCGAAGCTCATCGACAAGGTCAAGAAAGGTGGTTCGGGCGTGTGGGGCAATGTGCCGATGCCGCCGAACCCGCAGGTGAACGACGCCGAAGTGAAGCAACTGGTGCAGTGGGTGCTGAGCCAGAAATAAGCCTCTCGCCGCAAAGCAAAAAGGCCGACTTGAAGTCGGCCTTTTTCGTTACAGGCGCGTCAGGCGCGCACCAGATCAGTCTTTACCTTGGTCTTGGATTTAAGCTCGTTGCAGCGGTTGCACCACCAGTTGCTGGCGCCACAGGCAGCGATCCTTTCCAGCTCGCTGCCGCAATCGGCACATTCGCCGCGCACTCGGTAATCCGCAGCGCAGGCTTCGCAGTGCCACAGCTTGCCGCGCGATTCAAGCGGCGTGGCATGGACGGGGCATAGACGTTCCATCGCAATCACCCGAACTGAAGGCTATCGGCAAACGCCACCGCGGCCACCAGCGCCTTGCTGACATCCTCCGCGCGGAGCTGCAGCTTGCTGATTTGTTCGCCTAGCAACGCCGGGTCGAGTCGCTCACACGCAATCGCGAGATCGAGGAAGGGGCGATAGATCCCCTCTCCGCGCAGCAAAGCGTCGTTGATGGGCTCAGGCAGCGTCATTTCGCTCAACACCGCTTCTGGCGTGGTGCCGAGCAGCACATGGATCAGCGAGAAGGCGCCGGTGATGAAGAGGTTGTCGATCTCGCGTTTCTCAACGAAGGCCGCGCCGATCAGTTCCATGAAACGGCCACGCGCAATCGCGGCCTGCATCAGCGCCGGTGCGAGCGGATCCTTGCTCGCGGACAGCAGCAGCAGCGACAGCCACTTGTTCAGTTTGTCCATGCCGAGAATCGTGACCGCATGGCGGAAGGACTGCACCTCGACTTCATCGAACA
>JAJZLD010000003.1:0-5783 GCA_021803785.1 Pseudomonadota bacterium
TAGCAGGAGGTATTTCCATGTTGCTGGCGCTCCCGCGCGATGCGGCTCTGCGTGGCCACGCGCCGGTGGTAGCCGCGCAGCGTGTCCGAAATCTCCGCGAGGTAGCGGCTGCGCTCCGGCGGCACGATCGGCGTCTGGTGTGTTGAGTGGCGCACATGCACCACCGGCAGGCGGCCCGCTTCAAAGTGCAGGCCCAGCCTCTGCAGCTCGGCCCGCACCGCCTGGTACAGCGCGGTCACGCCATCGTCGTTGAAGCGGCTTGCCTGCGTGCCAAACACTGGCATCTCGTGCGGGCGCTGGTTGAAGGCCTCGCGGTTGCGCTGCACCTGCTTGGCCACATCGCGCAGCGCATCGGCCGCGCCCTTGCGGTCGAACTTGTTGATCGCGACGAAGTCGGCGAAGTCCAGCATGTCGATCTTCTCGAGCTGGCTCGCGGCGCCGAACTCCGGCGTCATCACGTACAGCGAACGGTCGACATGCGGCACCACCGCCGCATCGCCCTGGCCGATGCCGGAGGTCTCGACGATCACCAAATCGAATCCAGCGAGCTTGCAGGCGGCAATCACCTCGGGCAGCGCGGCGGAGATCTCGCTGCCGGTGTCGCGGGTGGCGAGCGAGCGCATGTAGATGTTGGCGTGCTCGATTGCGTTCATGCGGATGCGGTCGCCGAGTAGCGCCCCGCCAGTCCGCTTGCGTGAGGGGTCCACCGCGATCACCGCAATCTTCATGCGGTCCGCCTGATCGAGCCGGAAGCGGCGGATCAGCTCGTCGGTCAGCGAACTCTTGCCCGAACCGCCGGTGCCGGTGATGCCCAAACGCGGGGTTGTCAGCACCTCGGCTTCCCGCAGGATCGCCTCGCGCACAGCAGGCGCGGCGGTGCCAGCCTCCAGCGCGGTAATCGTGCGCGCCAGCAGGCGCCGGTCGCCACCGCGCAGGCCGGCGAGCAGCGCGTCGGTATCAGTCGGTAGCTCATGCGCGATCTCGAAATCCGCCTTCGCCACCACGTCGTTGATCATGCCCTGCAGGCCCAGCGCGGCACCGTCTTCCGGCGAGTAGATCCGCGTCACGCCGTAGTCCATCAGCTCGCGCGCCTCGGCTGGCACGATCACGCCACCGCCACCGCCGAACACCTTGATGTGCCCCGCGCCCGCCTCGCGCAGCAGGTCGACCATGTATTTGAAAAACTCTACATGCCCGCCCTGGTACGAGGTGATCGCGATGCCCTGCACATCCTCCTGCAGCGCGGCGTTCACAATCTCGCTCACCGAGCGGTTATGGCCCAGGTGGATCACCTCGCAGCCTGTCGCCTGCAACAGGCGCCGCATGATGTTGATCGAGGCGTCGTGGCCGTCGAACAGCGCGGCGGCGGTGACGAAGCGGACGCGGTGCTTCGGCCTGTAGACTGAGCCCCCAGGACTGCCGCCTTGCGGCAGTCGGCCCCCCGAGGGGGCGGCGGAAGGCTCGGGGCGGCCGTTCGCCTTCCTTGGGGCAAGTTGGGTGTGGACGCGCGGGTCGGTCATCGGTGTTCTCCAGTGCCCGCATCGTGAAGAATCGGCGGGCTTGCTGTGAAAGTAGTCGCCCGCACATCACAGTGCCAGTGCCGGATTGGCCGCCGATCGTGCAAACTCTGCCAATCGCTTTCGCGCTTCAGTTGGCTTGTCATGCACGCGACAAATCCAGAACGCTCGCCGCCCTCGCGCGCCACCGTGGCGATCGGCTTCGTGCTGGGCATGCTGGCGGGCGCTTCGGCCCAGGGCCGCGATCGGGAGCAGCTTGCCGCCGAAGTCGGCATCGACGCGGCCCTGCTGGCCGACCCCGCGGCCCGCGTGCCCCTGGCCCACTACGCTGCGCTCTACAACCATGTCGCAGCCACGCTCGACGACGAAGCCTTCGGCCTGTTCCCCTTGCCGATGCGGGTGGGCAGTTTTGAATTCCTTTGCCGGGGCGTGCTGAGTGCCGCGACGCTGGGCGAGGCGCAGGCGCGCGCGGCGCGCTTCCTGCGGCTGGTGCTGCCCGATGTGTCGATCACGGTGGCGAGAAGCGGCGAGTATGCGCAGCTCACGATCAGCGAGCACCAGCCCTTTGCGGTGGACCGCGTGTTCAGCTTCGAATGGCTGCTGCGCCTGCTGCATGGCTTGTCGTGCTGGCTGGTAGGGCGCGGCATCGCACTCGACGCGGTGGACTTCCCCTACCCACCCCCGGCGCATGTGGCCGACTACACGCTGATCTACACCGCGCACAGCCGCTTCGCCGCGCTGGGCGATTCACCGGATACGCCGTTGGTGGCGCACTTCGCCGCCAACCTGCTCGATCTGCCCCTGCGGCGCGACGAAGCCGCGCTCGCCCGCTTTCTCGCCGGCGGGCCGGGGCGGCTCACAACGCTCTACCGGCGCGACCGCGAAATGGTCACCCGCGTGCGCGACCTGCTACGCGAAGCCCTGCCCGAACTCCCCACGCTCGAAACCGTAGCCGCCCGCCTGCACCTCTCACCGCGCACCCTCGCGCGCCGGCTCGAAGCCGAAGCCTCCAGCTTTCGCGCCATCCGCGAAGCCCTGCGCCGCGACCTCGCGCTTGCACGCCTCGGGCAGACCGACGTGCCGGTCGCAACGCTCGCCGCCGAACTCGGCTACGCTGAACCCTCGGCGTTCTACCGCGCATTCATTGGATGGACAGGGCAATCGCCGAGTGCGTGGAGGCGGGGGCGTCCATCCCATTGCTTACCCAACAAATAGCGCTGCCGGCTTGTAAAAAAGCCTATAACTCTTTGTTTTTTATTATTTAATTAGCGTTTGGCAGATCTTTTTGCCACTAATTGCTTACGGATTTGTCACTAGTTGGGTCTCGCTACAACATCTCAGACGTCGATGTTGCGCGCGTAGAGCGCATTGCTTTCGATGAATTCTCGACGCGGCTCTACCTGGTCGCCCATAAGGGTGGTGAAGATTTCGTCGGCGGCGATGGCGTCGTCGATTTGAACTTTCAGCAGGCGACGAACGGCTGGGTCCATGGTGGTTTCCCACAGTTGGTCGGGGTTCATTTCGCCGAGGCCTTTGTAGCGCTGCTTGCTGAGGTTACGTTCGACTTCCTTGAACATCCAGCGAATGGCTTCGGCGAAGGACGTAACCGGCGCTGTTTTTTCGCCGCGGCGCATTTCTGCGCCTTCGCCAATCAGGCCGTTGATCATTTCGGCAGCGCGACGGATCTGAGCGTAGTCACCGGAGACAAGGAATTCAGCGTCGATGATGCCGCGTCGTATGTTGCCGTGGTGCATGCGCTCAACCACCAATTCCCACCCTTCGCTCTCCTGATCAAAGTGCGGCCGGACGTTAACACCGTTTGGCATCGAGGCTTGCAGTCGCGCTGCGGAATCGGTCGCAGCAGCCTCGTCGGTGAGCGAAATATCAATGTTACTGGCCAGCATGGCGTGCAGCGCAGCCGGGTCGATGAAGCCGGAGACCCGGTTGATCACGGCTTCGGCGAGCAAGTAGTTGCGGGCGAGTTCGCCGAGCGTGTCGCCTTCGATTGGCGCTGCGCCCGACGAGGGAATGAGTTGCGCGGTGTCGAGGCTCATCCGCAGCAGATGTGCGTCGAGTTCGGCGTCGTCCTTGATGTAGCGCTCGTTCTTGCCATACTTGATTTTGTAGAGCGGCGGCTGTGCGATGTAGATATGGCCACGCTCGACGAGCTCGGGCATCTGGCGATAGAAAAGCGTCAGCAGCAGGGTGCGGATGTGGGCGCCATCGACGTCCGCGTCGGTCATGATGATGATGCGGTGGTAACGCAGCTTCTCTGGCTTGAAATCATCCTTGCCGATACCGGTGCCGAGCGCGGTTATCAGCGTGGCGATCTGTTCGGAGGAGATGAGCTTGTCGAAGCGCGCGCGTTCGACGTTGAGCACCTTGCCGCGTAGCGGCAGAATTGCCTGGAACTTGCGATCGCGGCCTTGCTTGGCCGAGCCGCCTGCGGAGTCACCTTCGACGATGTAGATCTCGCACAGCGCGGGATCCTTCTCCTGGCAGTCGGCGAGTTTGCCTGGCAGGCCGACGCCATCAAGCACGCCCTTGCGGCGCGTCATTTCACGCGCCTTGCGGGCGGCTTCACGGGCGCGCTGAAGCTTCAACAATCTTGCCGCAAATGGTTTTGGCGTCGATTGGGCGTTCGAGCAAGTATTCGGACAGCTTGGCGGCGACGACTTCTTCCACCGCCGGGCGTGCTTCGCTCGACACCAGCTTCATCTTGGTCTGCGAAGCGAACTTCGGATCGGGCATCTTCACCGAGAGTACGCAGGCAAGGCCTTCGCGCATGTCATCGCCGGTGATCTCGACCTTGGCTTTCTTCGCGATTTCGTTTTCTTCGATGTACTTGTTGATGACGCGGGTCATGGCCATCCGCAGGCCGGTGAGGTGGGTACCTCCATCGGACTGCGGAATGTTGTTCGTGAAGCACAGCACCTGTTCCTGGTAGCTGTCGTTCCACTGCATCGCGACTTCGACGGTGAGTTCCACTGTGCCACCGCCACCGCTGACCGGAACCTGAGTGGCGCCTGACGCGTAAAAAACGTTAGGGTGCAGCACCGTCTTCGCGCGGTTGATGTACTCGACGAAGCCACGCACGCCGCCCGAGAAGGCAAAGTCTTCCTCGCGGTTGGTGCGCTGATCGATCAGGCGAATGCGTACGCCGTTGTTCAGGAAGGAGAGCTCCCGCAGACGCTTGGCGAGAATCTCGTAATGGAATTCGACAGTGCCGAAGATCTCTTCATCGGCAAGGAAGTGCACTTCGGTGCCGCGCTTCTCGGTGTCACCGATGACGCGAAGCGGCGAGACTTCAACCCCGTTCTGTACTTCGATGAGGCGGTCCACGGCGTGGCCGCGGTTGAACTCGATGAAGTGCTTCTTGCCGTCTCGGCGAATCGTCAGGCGCAGCCATTTCGAGAGCGCATTCACGCACGACACACCAACGCCGTGCAGACCACCGGACACCTTGTAGCTGTTCTGGTTGAACTTGCCACCTGCGTGCAGCACGCACATGACGATCTCAGCCGCCGAACGCTTGGGTTCGTGCTTGTCGTCGAATTTGATGCCAACCGGAATGCCACGACCGTTGTCGCTAACCGAAATCGAATTGTCGGTGTGGATCGTGACGACGATGTCATTACAGTAGCCCGCCAGGGCTTCGTCGATCGCGTTATCGACGACTTCGAACACCATGTGGTGCAGACCGGTGCCATCCGAGGTGTCGCCGATGTACATGCCAGGGCGCTTGCGTACTGCCTCCAGCCCTTCAAGCTGCTGGATGCTGTCTTCGTCGTAGGCGGGTTGCTGGTTCTGTTCGGACATCGGCTGACCTTGCTTCAAAAACTGAAATTCATCGCCGCGGATCATACGACCAAGCGCGAACGACTGAATGAGCCGTTCGCGCCTGACCGTGATTCCATGGCTTAACGCTGGGAGTGACTGTCGGCTTAGATCCGCATCGGCATTACGACGTACTTGAAGCGCTCGTTACCCGGCAGGGTGATCAGCGCGCTGGAGTTGCCGTCGTTGAGCCGCAGCTCGATCTCGTCGGTGGCTGAGTTCATCAGCACATCGAGCAGGTAGGTGACATTGAAACCAATATCGACCGAGTCGCCGGCGTAGTCGACTTCGATCTCCTCCTGAGCCTCTTCTTGCTCGGCGTTCGAGCTGATGATCTTGAGGCTACCGGGTGACAGTACCACACGAACGCCCCTGAACTTGTCGTTGGTAAGAATCGCGGCGCGGTGGGGGCGCGAGCCCCAGCGCGGC
>JAJZLD010000003.1:5793-11796 GCA_021803785.1 Pseudomonadota bacterium
AGTCCATGTGATGCCAGCAACATTGTTCGGCTAAGAACCAGCAGCTTCGGATGATTCTGCGGAATGACGCGTTCGTAGTCGGGGAACTTGCCGTCGATAAGTTTGGTGATCAGTTCGATCGGGCCAAAGCGGAAGCGTGCCTGATTGCCGGCGAGGGCGATTTCGAGCGCTTCATCGCTATCCGCCAACTGGCGAGCGAGCTCAAGCACCGTCTTGCGGGGCAGGATGACTTCGGTTTTCGGCAAATCCGCGTCGATTTCGGCCGAAGCGAATGCAAGGCGGTGACCGTCGGTGGCCACCATACGCAGTTCGTTGCCCTGAGCAACGACCAAAAGGCCGTTGAGGTAGTAGCGGATGTCCTGTGCCGCCATCGAGTAGGCGACTTGGGCAAGCTGGCGTTTGAAGGCCTTCTGCGACACCGTGAAGCTGACCGCCTCGGCATCGTTGAACTGCATACGGGGGTAGTCGGACGCTGGCAGCGTCTGCAGCGCAAAGCGGCTCTTGCCGGCGTGCAGCGACAGGCGGTTGGCCTCGAGCTTGAGGTTGACCTCTGTGCCATCAGACAGGGCGCGGAGGATGTCCTGGAACTTGCGTGCGCCGACCGTGAAGCTGGCGTCGGTACCGCCGCTGGCAAGGCCAGAGGTGCGGATCTGGATCTCGATGTCAGTAGCAAGCAGCGTGACGTTGTCACCGTGCTTTTCGATCAGCACGTTCGACAGGATCGGCAGCGTGTGCCGCTTTTCGACGATCCCTGAAACCGACTGCAGGGGGCCCAACAAGGCTTCACGAGAAGCTGTTAACAGAAGCATTTAAGTAAACCTCTATTATTAGTTAACTGCACCCGGTTTCTGTGGATAAACACAGAATATCCAATAGATACAATCGCTTAATGCACTTAAAACCCTGTTCATAAACTGCGTAGCGTTTGATGAACAACTGGGGAGTGTTTTGCTCATCGACCGAGTTGATGCGCTTATCCCCAAATCTTGCCACGGTCTTCCCACTGAATATTCACACGGATGCGGTTTCGATTTTGGTCAGCCGATGGTCAAACGATCGACGCAGAACACGCATTCGCTTCACAGTCTGTTGTTAACAAGATCTTGTAAACATATAACTACTATTAGTGATGCAAGACCTGTTTCTGTGCATAAGTGAAAATTACACAATAAAAACAATTGCTTGAACGGTCTGAAACCCTGTTTGGAACGACGGTACTATCCGATGAACAAGTGGGGACGGTTTCCAGCCATCTCGATATCTTCAAGCTTGTCCCCAAACGCCCCCTTGCTCTATCCACCCTGAATCCACACTTTTTCGGCGTCAACCACGCAAGGTTTGCGTCAACACATGCAGATCGTGGTTGAGCTGTTGATCAGCGAGTCGAAGCTCAGCAATCGTGCGGCATGCGTGCAACACCGTGGTGTGGTCGCGCCCACCGAAAGCTTCGCCGATGGACGGCAGCGAGGACGGTGTGAGTTCCTTGGCGAGGAACATCGCAACTTGGCGCGGGCGGGCGATGGCGCGAGTGCGTTTCTTCGAATGCATGTCGGCGACCTTGATCTTGTAGTAGTCAGCGACGGTCTTCTGAATCAGTTCGAAGGTGATCTGGCGGTTGTGTGCGGCCAACAGGTCGCGCAGGGCTTCCTTGGCGAGCTCAAGGCTGATATCGCGGCCATGGAAGCGGGCGAAGGCCAGCACCTTCTTTAGCGCGCCTTCGAGTTCGCGGACGTTCGAGCGCAGGTTCTTTGCGATCAGGAAGGCGACGTCGTCGCCAAGCAGCGTGCGTTCGGCTTCCGCTTTCTTCTTTAAGATCGCGACGCGCATTTCGAGTTCCGGCGGCTCAATCTGTACCGTCAAACCCCAGTCGAAGCGTGAGATGAGCCGGTCAGCCAACCCCTCAACATCCTTCGGATAGGTGTCGCTAGTGATCACGATCTGCTTGCGTGCCTCGACCAGCGCGTTGAAGGCGTGGAAGAACTCTTCCTGCGTTCGATCCTTGTTCTTGAAGAACTGGATATCGTCGATCAACAGCAAGTCGAGCGAGCGATAGTACTTCTTGAACTGGTCGAAGCTTTTCTGCTGGTAGGCGCGCACGACGTCGGCGTAGTAGTCCTCGGCGTGCACATAGCGGATCACCGCTTTCGGGTTGTGTTTCCAGACGGCGTTGCCCAGGGCGTGGATCAAGTGTGTCTTACCAAGGCCGACGCCGCCGTAAACGAACAATGGGTTGTAGCTCGTCCCGGGGTTCTGCGCCACCTGCATGGCTGCGGCGCGTGCGAGGTCGTTGGCGCGGCCGGTCACCAGGTTATCGAACGTGAAATCGGGGTTCAGTCGCGTGCGCTCATAGGCATCGGTCTTGCGTGCTTCAGCGGGCTGCGCCGCACGGGCCTCGTCCTGCGACTTCTGAACTGCGGTTGCGCGGGGCGCGTCGGCCGTGTGCACGGGCGACGTGGCTGCGGGCTTACTTGCGCCCACGGCGCGCGGCGCAACGGGCTTGGCGACACCGCCAATCGCGAGGCTGACCTGTACCGGTTCGCCGTACAACTCGTTGCCGATCTCTTCGATGCGCCGCAGGTAGCGCTCGCGCACCCACTGCAGAACGAAGCGGTTAGGGGCGAGCAACTCCAGGCTGCGAGGGTTGGCAGCCGGAGAAGCGGATAGGGCCCGGATCCAGGTGTTGAACTGCTGTTGAGGCAGTTCAGCTTCGAGGCGGGACAGGCAGGTGGACCAGAATTCGTGACTCACGTTTTGCGCGAATGGCGCCCACGCCGCGGCGGCGCGGTTAGCGTCGTGCGGTTCGGCATCAACTCTTTGTTTTTTATGCGGTTTTTAAGCGCGTCCGGGGCTTGCGATCGGCTCTTCCCGGTGCATGTCGGACGGCCATGGAAAGCACGTTATTCTACGCTTCATTGACAGATTTATCCACAGGCGCTTAGCTGTGGAAAAGATAAAAACGATTGACAAACAGAGCTTTACGCTGTGTAATCGCGCGTTTTTCCCGGTTAGCAAGGAAACAAGAACATGAAGCGCACTTACCAGCCTTCCGTCGTCCGCCGCAAGCGCACGCACGGCTTCCTCGTCCGTTCGCGCACCCGTGGTGGCCGCGCTGTCCTCGCCGCTCGTCGCGCCAAGGGCCGTCATCGTCTCGCCGTCTGAACGGCAGGCCGAATCTGTCGGATTCGAGCTGCTGGCAGCCTACAGGCTGCATACCGGCGACGAGTTCTCGACTGTTTTCGCCTTCCGCAGGGTTGTGAGGGGCAGAGTCTTCAGCCTGCACTACCGACCTAATGCTTTGCCAAGTGCGCGAATCGGCTTCGTTATTGCAAAGAAGCTGGCGCGCCAGGCAGTGCAGCGCAATCTGATCAAGCGGATCGCCCGAGAGGCGTTCCGCCTGCGGCGCGCGCAGCTGCCGTGCTGTGACCTCGTACTTCGACTCTCTGCATCGCCCAAGACTGCCAGCCGCGCGGACATGCGCGCTGAGGTCGAGGCCTTGTTCGACCGATTGCCGCAAGGATGATTCGCGATGAAAGCCGTGTTGATCATCCTGCTGCGCGCCTACCGATTTTTCCTCAGTCCGTTCCTCGGACGTAACTGCCGCTTCCACCCGAGCTGTTCCGCCTACGCGATCGAAGCCTTGCAACGTTACGGCGCTATCAAGGGCACTTGGCTTGCTGCTCGTCGCGTCATGCGCTGCCATCCGTGGAACCCCGGCGGGTATGATCCGGTACCCTGAGTCGCGTCGCCGACGCTACTGTCTGATACACCTATCCGAAACGACCGAATCCGATGGACAACCGCCGCCTGATCCTTCTGGTGATCTTCAGCATGTCACTTGTCATGCTGTGGGATGCCTGGCTAAAACATAACCAGCCTAAGCCTGTTGCCGGGCCGAGCGTTACGCAGAGCGCTACGCCGACGCCGACCGCATCGGGACAAGTTGCCGCGCCCGCAGCGGCACCGAATGCGGCGACGACTGCGGAGCGCGCCAAGGCGCCAAAGCTGATGGTCGAAACCGACACGGTGCGTGCGCAGATCTCGGCGCTGGGGGGGGATTTGATCCGCCTCGAATTGCTCAAGCATGGTTCGAACAGCGATCGCACCAAGCCCTTCGTGCTATTCGAAGAAGGTGGCGCGCATAGTTATATCGCACAGAGTGGGCTGATCGGTGCTGGTTTGCCGAATCACAAGACTGTTTTTGCGCTTCCGAGTGCCGACAAGCTGGTGCTGAAGGATGGAGAGCAGTCGCTCATCGTTCGCCTTGAGGCACCCGATCAGAATGGTGTGAAGGTCGCGAAGGTGCTTACATTCCACCGCGGCAGTTATGTGATTGATGTTGCTTACGAGATTGTGAACAGCGGTAATTCGGCTGTGGCCGGCCACGCCTACTATCAGCTGACCCGCGACACCAAGGCCGCCGAGAATACGGCGGGCTTCTTTGGTGGTGCGCAGACCTATACGGGGCCCGCGTTTTACACCGATGCGGAGAAGTACAAGAAGGTTGATTTCAAGACGATTGCCAAGGGCGAGGCGAAGTTGCCGAAGACGGCTCCCGATGGTTGGGTGGCGATGGTTCAGCATTACTTCGTTTCGGCTTATGCGCCGCAGCAGGGCCAGCGCGAGTTCTTTGCCCGTCCGCTCGATGGTGATCTTGTCGCGGTTGGTCTGATCCAGCCTTTGCCGCAGATCGCAGTGGGTCAAAAGGCGACGGTGTCGGTGCCGCTCTATGCAGGTCCGCAAGAACAGCGTGAGTTGTCTAAGCTGGCGCAGGGTCTCGATCTGGTTGTCGACTATGGTTGGCTTACTGTGATCGCCGCGCCAATCTTCTGGGTGCTGTCGTGGCTGCACAAGCTGGTTGGCAATTGGGGCTGGGCGATCATCCTGCTGACTGTGCTGATCAAGCTGGCTTTCTTCCCGCTGTCGGCGGCGTCTTACAAGTCCATGGCCAAGATGAAGACGGTCATGCCGCGCATGAAGCGGATCCAGGAGCAGTACAAGGATGACCGGATGAAGATGAACCAGGAGATGATGGAGCTGTATAAGAAGGAGAAGGTCAACCCCATGGGGGGCTGCTGGCCGATGCTTATTCAGATGCCAGTGTTCATCGCCTTGTATTGGGTTTTGCTGGGTGCGGTGGAGATGCGCCAAGCACCCTGGCTTGGCTGGATCACCGACCTTTCGATCAAAGATCCGTACTTCATCCTGCCAATCATCATGGGCGTGACGAGTTTGGTTCAGATGAAGCTGTCGCCCTCGTCGCCGGACCCGGTGCAGCAGAAGGTCATGATGTTCATGCCGATCTTCTTCACGGTGATGATGGCGTGGTTCCCTTCCGGACTGGTGTTGTACTGGGTGGTGAACAACATTCTGTCGATTGGTCAGCAGTGGTATATCACTCGGATGTTTGACAGTGGCGCAAAACCCGCGAATAGCTGAGTCAATTGCGGCGATTGCCACTGCGCCTGGGCGCGGTGGCATCGGTGTGGTGAGAGTGTCGGGCGGCCAATTGGCCGCCTTTGCACAGGCGCTTACCGGAAAGCAGCCTACACCGCGGCTTGCGCATTTCGTGAAGTTTCTCGACGCTGAAGGCCGGCCGATTGATGCCGGACTCATGCTTTTCTTCCCCCGACCAAATTCCTATACCGGCGAGGATGTGCTGGAACTACAGGGCCACGGTGGTCCAGTGGTGATGCGCATGTTGCTCAGTCGTTGTATTGAATTGGGTGCTCGTTTGGCGCGACCGGGTGAATTTACCGAGCGTGCGTTCCTCAACGACAAGCTGGATTTGGCGCAGGCCGAGGCGGTTGCGGATCTGATCGATGCGGATACCGTTGCTGCGGCGCGTTCTGCGCTGCGATCGCTAGATGGTGACTTCTCGCGGCGGGTGCATGATTGGCGCGACAAACTGGTCGACCTACGGATGCTGGTCGAGGCGACGCTGGACTTCCCGGAGGAGGAGATCGATTTCTTGCGTGCAGCGCGCGGTTCTCGGTGGGTGCCGCG
>JAJZLD010000003.1:11806-28961 GCA_021803785.1 Pseudomonadota bacterium
AAGCCCGTCGACCGCGTGCAGCGCGGGCGTTCGAGCGCCTCGAGGTGCTGGGTGCTGACCTTGATGCCCTGCTGCTGAAAGCCAAGCAAGGTAGTTTGCTTCGCAGCGGTTTGCATGTGGTTTTAGCGGGTCAGCCGAACGTTGGTAAATCGAGTTTGTTGAATCGTCTGTCCGGCGAGGATCGAGCGATCGTGACCGACGTAGCCGGTACCACGCGGGACGTGTTGCGCGAGACGATTGAGATCGAAGGCATCCCGCTACATATTGTTGATACTGCTGGTTTGCGGGACGCAACCGACACAGTTGAGCGCATCGGTATCGAGCGTAGTTGGAAGGAGATTGGTCGGGCCGACGTTGTACTGCGTCTGGTGGATGCTCGCACAGGAATCAGTGCTGCCGATCACGAGATTGATGCGCGCTTGCCCGAACGCGTTCCTGTTATTTGGGTCTTCAACAAGATAGACCTGGCGGGGCGGGCGCCGGCGCGGGTCGATGAGGAAGATGGTGTCGAGGTCTTTCTCTCGGCGGCAACAGGGGAGGGGGTTGACCTGTTGCGTTCAGAGTTGCTGAGGATCGCCGGCTGGGAAGCGCATGGTGAGGAAGTGTTTCTTGCTCGCGAACGACATCTCGAAGCCCTGAGAGAAGGTCGAGATCACATTGCTGCTGCGTTGGCTCGGGCGCATGAAGACGCGCTGGACCTGATGGCGGAAGAGTTGCGCTTGGCGCAAGAGGCGGTCAATAGGATCACCGGAGAATTCGGTGCGGACGATCTCCTCGGTGTGATCTTTTCCCGATTTTGTATCGGCAAATAACAAGCCTTCCTGAGTGTTCCGCAAAATACCGCTTAACCCATTGAAAGCCCGCGTAAATGCGGGCTTTTTGTTCTGCTATCGGTTTGCATGTTCCGCACAAATCCGCTTAAATTTGTGCCCAAGAGTGTGCCCAAGATGTAAAGCGGTGTGCCCATTAGTCTTATGTATGTGTGCCCTAGGCCCCTTTCTGGAGGGCGGAGAAATCACTTTTTTCATGGGCACACAAGGCGGGTAATTGGCCTTAAAGCCTTGCCAGTAAAGGCTTTCAGGCCGTGTGCCCAAGGCGAAATGGTGTGCCCAAGATGAGGCCGTTTTTCATGGGCACACGCTACGGCGAAGGGGGTAAGTGATGGCGCTATCGGATACCAGACTGCGGAGCCTGAAGCCTGCTGACAAGGCATATCAGGAAGCGGATGAGGGCGGGCTGTTCGTCGAAGTCATGCCCGGCGGGGCGAAGGTGTGGCGGATGCGCTACCGGCTGGCCGGGAAGCAGGAAAAGGTTACGCTGGGGGACTACCCCACCTATTCCCTAGCCGAAGCCCGATCATGGCGGGACGATTGCAAGATACTGGTCGGGCGCGGCCTATCCCCGATGGCCTTGAAGCGTGGCGACCCTATCCCCGAGGATGCCGCCCCCCCCGTCAAGGAACTGGCGCAAGACTTCATCCGGGAATGGTGTTTGAAAACCCGCGAGAAAGCCAAGATCAAGGAAGAGGCGGCAAAGGAAGCCGACACGGTGGAAGCCTTCGCCCGGCGCTGGTATGCCGAGATTGTGACCCCGGCGAACAGCAACCCCCGCAACATCCTGCGGGCGCTGGAAAAGGACATATTCCCCGCCATTGGCAGCAAGCAGATTGCCGATGTGACCGTGACCGACATTCTGGCGATTACCGACAAGATCAAGAATCGCGGGGCCGACCAGATGGCCTTGCAAACCCGCAACGTACTGAAACGGCTGTTCGCCTACGCCATTGCGCGGGAGAAAACCCAATTCAACCCGGCGGCGGCAATCGAGGCCAAATTCATCGCCCAAGCCAAGAGCCGCGACGTAGCCCTGACCCCGGAGGAAGTCGGAAAGTTGCTGCGGGCAATCTATCAATCCAGCATGAAGCGAGCCTACAAGCTGGCGCTGCACCTGCTGATTCTGTGCATGGTGCGGAAATCCGAACTGATCGAAGCCAAGTGGGAGGAAATCGACTTTGACCGCGCCGAATGGTCTATCCCCGGCGAGCGCATGAAGAAGGACAAGCCGCACCTTGTGCCGCTATCCCGGCAAGCCGTGGCGATGTTCGAGGAATTGAAGGGGCTGGCGAGCGGCTCGGAGTGGGTATTTCCGAGCCGTGGCAGTCTCAGGCAACCGATTTCACACAACACCTTGAACAAAGCTGTGCAAGCACTGCAAATCGACGTGCGGGACTTCGTGATTCATGACTTCCGGCGCACGGCATCAACCCATTTGCATGAAGCCGGGTTCAATTCGGACTGGATCGAGAAAAGCCTAGCCCATGAAACCAAGGGCATCCGTGGCGTCTACAACCGGGCGCAGTATGCCGACCAACGGCGGGAAATGCTGCAATGGTGGGCTGACTTCGTGGATAGCCAAATTCAGGACGGGCGCGGCAAGGTCATCATCGGGCCTTTCGGGAAGGCTTACCAGTCAGTGGCGTAAAGTTTTGCCGCGCCTAGCCCGACGGGGCGAAAACCGGGAAACCCTTACCCGGCTGGTGCGGCATCCAATCAAGGGCGGCGCGAAAGGGAGCGCGATGAATTTTGTTTTTGATCCTTGGACGGCGAATTTCGACGAAGCGAAACACTCGCAAGATGTTAGCGGGAGGGATTTTGTCGATCCGCGCGGGCCGCTGCATCAATTTTTTGCAGCGAAGCAGATCGAAGCCAATAAAGCCGGCATTGATGCGGGCGATGGATTTGCAGTCTTGGCCTGCATACGCACATGCGTAACGCATGGTCTGATTGCCCCTGAATGGCTGGTGTATGCCTTCAATCGACGCTATGACGCGGTGTTGAATTGCCGAGTGGATAGCTGGGATTCCCCGCTTGCGTTCGGGAAGCCGTACAAAAAAGGGGCGCATCTTGCGGCGTTACGCAAAGCACGAACCAAGCGCTTTGCGGTTTTAAATGCGGTCAAGGACATTCGCAGTAGAGAGCCGAAAACGCCGATAGACAAGGGGTTGTTTGAGCGAGTGGGTGGGCCATTGGGGCTTGGGGCAACGCTAGCCGAAGAGCTTTACTACCAGGCGAAAGTTCTGATGAGGCGTTAGCACTACCGGGAAAAATCAAAATATGGCGGGATTACATGACATCCCGCGATGCATATTGTGCTGGACCATGTTCCGGGCAGTTCCGGGACGCTTCACCTTCACCAGGAGACAGCGAAACATGGCCGCACAAATCCAAACCGCGCTAACCATCCTTCGGCGCAAGCAGGTTGAGGCCCGCACCGGGCTTTCCCGTTCGACCATCTACGCGAAGCTGCGGCGTAATCCCAAGCGCCCCAGTGACTACGACCCCACCTTCCCCAAGCCCGTCGCCGTCGGCGCAAAGGCCGTCGGATGGATCGAGGCAGAGGTAGAGGCATGGTTGACTGCCCAAATCCAGAAAAGCCGCAAGGCATAAGGGGTGGGCGAGCATGGACAAGAAAAACGCCCGGCTGACCGAAGCCAAACCGAGCGCACAACGACGCGCGCATCCTATCACCCCCACCGTTACCGCAACGCCTCGCCTTGGCCGTGACGGATGGATTCTCGAATTGGCCTGCCCCCATTGCGGCGAAACTCACACACACGGCGGCGGCGATGGCCTGGTAGCGCAAGGCGGCCACCGGATAGCACACTGCCGACGGCTGCGTGGCGTGGGCTACTTCATCGACCTGGACGCCGATAAAACCGCAGGGGGGCAATATGACGACCTTTGCTGATCGTGCCGCCCCCCTGCTGGCCCAAGGCATCCCCGTATTCCCCTGCTGGGAGAAGCCCAACGGAGCGATTCAATCGAACGGCAAACCGAAGCACCCCAACGGAAAGAATCCGCGCACGCGCAACGGATTCAAAGACGCGACCACGGATGCCGGGCAGGTAGCTGAGTGGGCCGCGCAATGGCCGGACGCGCTGGTGGGTGTACCAACGGGGAAGGCTTCCGGCCTGTTCGTGCTGGACGTGGATGTGAAGAACGGCAAGGATGGATTCGCCACCTTGCAGGCGAAGGGCTGGAACCTTCCGGCAACGCGGACGCATCGCACGAAGAACGGCGGCGGGGCGCATTACCTGTTCCGCGCCCCTGATGGAATCCCGCTGAAATCATCGGCGGGCAACCTGGGCGACGGGCTGGATACGCGCGGCGATGGCGGATATATCGTCTGGTGGCCTGCCCACGGTGGCGAGGTAGAACACGCCGACACCGTGGCGGATGTTCCGCCGTGCCTGGTGGATGCCCTGCAAGCGCCAGCACCCCGCAAGCCTGCAACGTCAAGCGATGCGATGGACGGCGATGCAAAGCCATTCACGGAGGGCGCACGCAATGACACCCTGTTTCGCCTTGCCGCATCACTACGCGGTAAGGGGCTGACGGTGGATGCCATCGAGGCGGCATTGCAAATCGAGAATGAAGCGAAGTGCGACCCGCCCCTATCGGCTGACGAAGTACGCACCATCGCCAAAAGTACCGCGCGCTATGCGGAGGGCGCGACCGGCGGCGAACGCTGCGCCTATGGCAATGGTGAATTTGAAGTTTCCCCGGCTGGCGTGGCCTTCATCGGCACCGACAAGGACGGCGAACGCCTGCCCGCCCTGTGGATTTGTTCGCCCTTGTCCGTTCGTGCCAAGACCCGCGACGCCAAAAGCGGCGAGTGGGGCCGGTTGCTGGAATGGAAGGACGACGACGGCGTACCCCATCAATGGGCTATGCCGTTGGAACTTCTGCAAGGCGACGGCGCGGACGTGCGGCGGGAACTGGCGCGGCTGGGACTGGCAATTTCGCCCGGCAAGAAAGCCCGCGATCTGCTGGCGTCATTCCTGCAAATCTGGCCGGTCGAGGCCCGCGCGCGCTGCGTGGATCGGCTGGGCTGGCATGGGGCGGTGTATGTGACCCCGGCAGAATCCATCGGGCAGGATGATGAAATCGTGGTGTTCCAGAATACCCATGCAATCGAACCTGCCTACTCGGTGGCGGGCACTGTCGAGGAATGGCGCGATTCCGTTGGACGTCTGGCCGCCGGTAATTCCCGCTTGGTGTTCGCCCTGTCCGCAGCCTTCGCGGGCGCATTGGCCGACGTGGTGGGCGAGGATTCCGGCGGCTTCCATCTGCGCGGTGGATCATCTTCCGGCAAGACCACGGCCTTGAAGGCGGCGGCTTCGGTGTGGGGCAATCCTTCCACTTATCCAAGGCTGTGGCGTGCCACTGCAAACGGCCTGGAAGGGCTGGCGGCGCTGCATAACGATGGCCTGCTGATCCTGGACGAACTGAGCCAGATAGACCCCAAGGAAGCAGGGGAAGCGGCTTACCTGCTGGCGAATGGGCAAGGCAAGGCGCGGGCATCGCGCACCGGAACGGCCCGGCAATCGGCGCGCTGGCGGCTGCTGTTTCTGTCCGCTGGGGAAGAATCGCTTACTGCCCTGATGGCGCGGGCAGGCCGCAAGGCAAACGCCGGGCAGGAAATCCGCTTGGCCGACATTGAAGCCGACGCGGGCGCGGGCATGGGCGCATTCGAGGTGTTGCACGATCAACCGACCCCGGCGGCGCTGGCCTTGGCCGTGAAGGATGCTGCGAGCCGATACCACGGCGCGGTGGGGCTGGCTTGGCTACGATGTATTGTGGCTGATCGTTCCAAACTGGCGGACTTCATCGCGGACGGCATCAAACGATTCGTGGCGGACGTTGTGCCGAAGGAGGCCACCGGGCAAGTGGTCCGGGTAGCACGGCGTTTTGGCCTGGTGGCGATGGCTGGGGAGTTAGCCAGCGGGGACGATCTGGTGGGGCCGGGCTATGGCCTGACTGGCTGGCCGGAAGGCGAAGCGACCACGGCGGCGCGGAAATGCTTTATCGCATGGCTGGAAGGCTTTGGCGGCATCGGCAACCGGGAAGAACGCGCCATGCTGGCGCAGGTGAGGGCGTTTTTCGAGGCGCACGGCGCTAGCCGTTTTGCGCGGCTGGACGACGACACATTCCCCGACGATCAACGCATCATCAATCGGGCGGGCTTCTATCGCACCGATGCCAACGGGACGCGGGAATTCATGGTTCTGCCGGAAGCCTTCAAGCGGGACGTGTGCCAAGGATTCGACGTCAAGATGGTAACGGCGGCGCTGCTAAAAGCCGGATGGCTGGCACCGGGAGAAGGAAGCCGGGCGACACAGAAACCCCGCCTGCCCGGCCTTGGCCCGACACGTTGCTACGTGATGACCGGGCGCATGTGGGAGGGCGAGTAATGCGGCTGAAAATGCGCCATGTTATCCGACCCATGCAAAAAATCGGTGGGACAGGTGGGACAGGTGGGACAGCCAGTAATCACGCGGCTTTGAGCCGTCCCACCATGCCCGGCAAGCGGTGGGACACGGTGGGACAAACGCCGCCCACGTGATCGAGCACAGGCGGTAAGCCCTGACCGGGCGCACTGCACCTTTTGAACCTGCAATTTTTTGCGTGTTCACGAACCTGCAATTTTTTGCGTGTTCAAGTATCTTTCCCCCGCACCACTGCACCATCTGCACCACCCCCTAAAGGGAGGTGGTGCGGTGCGGTGCAGTAGCACGGATTGCGCACCGCACCGCGATGCACCGTGGTGCATAAGATGGTGCAAGGTGCATGCAATTTTTTGCGTGTTTGCGAACCCATGCAAAAAAGTGGGGGACATTGGGGACACTGGGGACAGCCAGTAATCACGCGGCTTTGAGCCGTCCCCACTTGCCAGAAAAAACCGGGGACAAGTGGGGACACGCGGGGACAGGCAGGATTTGTCCCCAATGTCCCCAAAACCGTCCCCAGCCTTGGGGACACCGCAAACCCAGTATTCATGCGGCTGTCCCCGTTGTCCCCAATGTCCCCGCAAATAAACACATGAAACGAGATTGACCGCGAAGCGTTCGAGGAACGGGCGGCGATCATGGAGTTTGACGGCGGGCTGTCCCGTGCCGAAGCGGAACGGCTGGCGGCGAAGGGATGGAGCAAACGCCGCCCACGTGATCGAGCACAGGCGGTAAGCCCTGAAATGTCCCACCTGTCCCACCACGGACAAAACAAGGTGGGACGCTGCAAACCCCAGTATTTATGCGGCTGTCCCACTTGTCCCACCTGTCCCACCGAAAAAACACACGAAACGAGATTGACCGCGAAGCGTTCGCGGAACGGCGGCGAAGGGATGGAGTAAAGCCGCCTGGATGCCGATGCTCGCCGCTACTTCATGGCGCAGGCCGGGGGGTGGTCAAAAGTCTAGAGCCGTCGGCCTTCGGGACCGGGCGGCTACTCAGATTTTTGCGCGGGCAAATTGGACTAATGGGGGGCCGATGACGCAAAGGCAAGCCGCCGAACTGATGCAAGTCGGCGGGCGTTCGGTCAGAACCGCTGTCAAGGTATCCTGCGAAGCCCGTCCCCGGGCAGAATGGGCATGACTTCAAAAAATGTGCCCAAGATTGTGCCCATGTTCCACAACCGGAACCAGAAAAACAAAGCAACGGCGCGGCTTTGCGCCCGTTCGCTAGATTTTGTATCGAGATTTTCCCAGTTAAAGGTGTTCGCGATGAGTGAGTTCGATCTGAATTACTACAACGAAGAGGCTTCGAAGCTTGCACTGGAAATTGAACGCAAGTTGCTGATTCTTGGGTTGGATTGGCAAGACGATTCGGCAATGCGGAAGCTCGCGCTCGATGTTCTCGAAGTCAATCACGGTGGTCGCCAGATTGGCCGCAGTGCTGACTTCTCACAGGAACAGACCTACGAGGAATTGTTTGGCCTGATCGGATTGATGAATAAACTGATGGGGGAAGCTGCCGCTAAAGGTGTTTTGATACACGGTAACGATGCCTGGAAGGCAATCGCGCGGGCGATGTGGGCGCAGAAGGAAGTTAGGGATACCAGCGTCTGATTGACGCGAGCGATGTTCCACGTGGAACATCGCTACGGAGGTCTGCATGGATTGGGCGGTGCTTGTTGTGGGTGCGTTCCTCGCCGGCATGGTGGACGCTGTGGTTGGCGGTGGTGGCCTGATTCAGATACCGCTTTTGCTCGCCGCTTTTCCGTCGGTCGCTATTCCGGTCCTGTTCGGCACGAACAAAGTATCTTCGGTGGTCGGCACCTTCAGTGCTTGTGTTCGATATGCCCGCGCGATCTCGATTCCGTGGCGAATCGCGATGTCGGCAGCCTCAGCTGCCTTTGTTGGATCTTGGTTTGGTGCGCAGACTGTTTCGCTGCTGCCCAAGGAGACGATGAAACCCTTGGTGCTCGGGCTTCTAGTCGTGGTCGGCGCATACACATTCTGGCGGAAGGATTTTGGCAAGCTAGCGCGACACGCAATGACCCCACGCTGGGTGCTTCCGGCTTCGCTCGCCGCTGGCGCCGTGATCGGTTTCTATGATGGGTTCTTCGGTCCAGGCACCGGCAGTTTCCTGATCTTCATCTTCGTTCGCTGGTTTGGCTTCGATTTCCTGAAAGCCTCTGCATCGGCGAAGGTGGTGAACGTTTCGACAAATCTTGCAGCGATCGCTTCGTTCGCGACGCACGACGGTATTCTCTGGCGCGTTGGACTTGTCATGGCTGTGGCGAATCTTGGCGGTGCCCAGCTTGGGGCGCACCTGGCTCTGAAGCACGGCAATGGTTTCATTCGATGGCTGTTCCTGATTGTGGTCGTCGTGCTCATTGCTAAGCTTGGATGGGAACTCGCCGCAGCTCAACTTTAGGTTGATGTTCCACGTGGAACATTCATACGTCGTTTGCTCAGCCTCGATCCCTCAGCCTAGGCAATTTCAGGCTCACGCCTTATCATTCCGGCCCTTCCCTCGAACCGGTCCCTCTGGGAGCACAACATGCTGTACCCCACTCGTTTTGATGTCATCGTTGTCGGTGGTGGTCATGCCGGCACTGAAGCGGCGCTCGCTGCTGCCCGTATGGGTTGTGCCACGCTGCTGCTTACCCACAACATCGAGACCTTGGGACAGATGAGCTGTAACCCGTCGATCGGCGGAATCGGCAAAGGGCATCTGGTCAAGGAAGTCGACGCCCTTGGCGGTGCGATGGCGGAGGCCACCGACGAGGGCGGGATCCAGTTCCGCATCCTGAATGCCAGCAAGGGCCCGGCCGTGCGCGCAACGCGCGCTCAAGCCGACAGGATTCTCTACAAGGCGGCGATTCGACGCCGGCTTGAGAATCAGCCGAATCTGACCTTGTTTCAACAGGCCGTCGACGACATCACCGTCGCCGGCGATCGTGTTACCGGCGTTATCACGCAGATCGGTCTGCGCTTTGAAGCGCCGACGGTCGTGCTGACCGCGGGTACGTTCCTGAATGGGCTGGTGCACGTCGGGCTCGAGCACTACACAGCTGGCCGCGCCGGTGATCCGGCGGCTGTCACGCTGTCATATCGCTTGCGCGATCTGAAGCTACCGGTCGGGCGCCTCAAGACCGGCACGCCGCCCCGCATCGACGGCAAAACGATCGACTTCTCGCAGATGGAAGAACAGCCGGGTGATGATCCGGTGCCGGTGTTCAGTTTTCTTGGCAACGCGGCCCAGCATCCGAAACAACTGTCTTGTTGGATCACGCGTACCAACGAACGCACCCACGACATCATCCGCGCCAATCTCGATCGCTCGCCGATGTACACCGGCGTGATCGAAGGGGTTGGCCCACGCTATTGCCCGTCGATCGAAGACAAGATTCATCGCTTTGCGGACAAGGATGGCCACAATGTCTTCCTTGAGCCGGAAGGTCTGACGACTCATGAGTTTTATCCGAACGGGATCTCGACTTCACTTCCGTTCGATGTGCAACTCGCCATCGTGCGCTCCATCCGCGGCATGGAGAATGCCCACATCCTGCGCCCGGGTTATGCGATTGAGTACGACTACTTCGACCCGCGCAACCTGAAGAGCAGCCTTGAGACCAAGTCTATCGCCGGCTTGTTCTTCGCCGGCCAGATCAATGGCACAACCGGTTACGAAGAAGCCGCCGCCCAAGGGCTGCTCGCAGGTGCGAACGCCGCGCTGCAGGCGCAGGGCAGGGCGAGCTGGTGCCCGGCGCGCGGCGAAGCCTACCTCGGCGTGCTGGTTGATGACCTGATCACGCGCGGCGTCTCCGAGCCGTACCGAATGTTCACGTCGCGCGCCGAATACCGCCTCAGCCTGCGTGAGGACAATGCCGACTTGCGTCTGACCGAGGCTGGCCGCAAGCTTGGGCTGGTGTCAGATGCCCGCTGGGATGCCTTCTGCCGTAAGCGTGATGCGATCGACCGCGAGACCGAACGCCTGCGCTCGACCTGGGCAGTACCACACAAGCTCGCCAAAGGCGAAGCCGAAACGCTGCTCGGGCAGCCACTCGAACGTGAGGCCCGTTTCTTTGATCTGCTGCGCCGCCCCGGCATCAGCTACGGCGCCCTGATGGCACTGTCGACGGCGCCCGATGATCCGGTCACCGATCCGCAGGCCATCGAGCAGATCGAGATCTCGGCCAAGTATCAGGGCTACATCGACCGTCAGCAGGATGAGGTTGCGCGCCAGGCGGCGCACGAGAACACCACCCTGCCGATCGACCTCGACTACGCACAAGTGCGGGGACTCTCCAACGAAGTGCGGCAGAAGCTCGCCGCGCACAAACCGGAAACGATCGGTCAGGCGAGCCGCATCCAGGGGGTGACCCCGGCCGCTATCTCGCTGCTGTTGATCCATTTGAAGAAATCCAGCCAGATCCGCGACGCTGCCGCATGACACCCAATCAACTGCTCGAAAAGGGCCTCGCCGAGCTTGGCCTCGACCTGCCCGCCGATACCCGCGAACGCCTGCTCGCCTATGCCGCGCTGATCGCGAAGTGGAACAAGGTCTACAACCTTACCGCCATCCGCAGCGCGGACGAGATCATCACGCTGCACCTGCTCGACTCGCTCACCGTGCTGCCGCATGTGACCGTCGATCGCATCGCCGATATCGGCGCAGGTGCGGGCCTGCCGGGCATCGTGCTGGCGATCGTTCGGCCGGACCTCGAAGTACACACTGTCGATACGGTGCAGAAAAAAGTCAGCTTCATGCGCCAGGCCAAGATTGATCTCGGGCTGAAGAACCTCGAATCGCATCATGTCCGCGTCGAGCAGTGGCAGCCGGCGAAACCCTTCCCGGCGGTGATCTCGCGCGCCTTTGCTGACATGGCCGATTTCGTCCGGCTGACGGATCACCTTGTTGCTAACGGCGGACACTGGCTGGCCATGAAGGGCGTGTATCCTCATGAAGAACTCGCACAGCTGCCCGCTGGTGTGCGAATGAAAGAAGCAATTGCCCTGCGGCTGCCCGGCGCAGCCGATACCCACCGACACTTGATCGTTCTCGAGCGCAACTGATGGCCCGCATCTTCGCAGTCGCCAACCAGAAGGGTGGGGTCGGAAAGACCACCACGACCGTTAACCTTTCGGCCGCCCTTGCGGCGCACGGCCAACGCGTGCTGCTGGTGGACCTCGACCCGCAGGGTAACGCCACGATGGGCTCGGGAGTCGACAAGCGCAGTCTGGCTGCTTCGGTCTACCACCTCTTGGTGGGACTAAAAACCTTGCCGGAAGTCCGTACGAAATCCGAGGCCGGTGGCTACGACGTACTACCGAGCAACCGCGACCTCGCGGGCGCTGAAGTCGAGATGGTCGACCTCGAAAACCGCGAGAAACGCCTGCGCGACGCATTGCGCGCGGTGGATGACGAATACGACTTCGTGCTGGTGGATTGCCCGCCGTCCTTGTCGATGCTCACCCTTAACGGCTTGTGCGCGGCGCACGGCGTGATCATTCCGATGCAGTGCGAGTACTACGCGCTGGAAGGCCTGTCGGACCTTGTGAACACCATCAAACAGGTCCATGCCAAGCTCAATCGTGACCTAAAAATCATCGGCCTGCTGCGCGTGATGTTCGACCCGCGCAGCACCTTGTCGCAGCAGGTTTCGGCACAGCTCGAATCCCACTTTGGTGACAAGGTATTCAAGGCCGTAATCCCGCGCAATGTGCGGCTTGCCGAAGCGCCCAGCCATGGCTTGCCGGGCGTGGTGTTCGACAAGGCGGCCAAGGGCTCGCAGGCCTACCTCGCGTTTGCCGCGGAAATGATCGAACGGATCAAATCGATCTAGTTCGACGATGGCTGCTGCATTTGATCCGCGCTCCGTTCCCGAGGCGCTGCGCGATGCGCGTGATGCGCTCGCCGCCCAGGCTGAAGATGCCGGGCTCAATGCCACCCATGTGCGCGAGCAGGCACTGGTCGACGGTTGGCTGGTCCGTTTCGCCAAAAGTCGGGCAAAACGCGCACGCTGTGTGAACGCGATCGGCGACGGCCGCATGCCGCTCGATGAGCGCATCGAGCGCGCTGCTGCGCTGCTGGCGGCGGCCGGGTTGCCGCTGACCTTCCGCATCACGCCGTTTTCGCAGCCACAGGGGCTCGACGCGGCGCTCGCCGAACGCGGCTTTGTGGCCTTTGAGGAATATCGCGTCATGCACCGTAAGCTGGAGGCTGGTACAGCCCCGGCAAGCGCCTTGCCCCTGCATGAAGTCGGGCCGCGTGAATTTGCCGAGAAGGCAGGGCGGCTCTACGGTGACGCACCGGAGCGTATCGCGGTGGATGTTGAACGCGCTGTATCGTTTGCGGGCACCGGCATTCGTTTGCTGATGGGCGAGCGGGACGCGCCGGTTGCGGCCGGATGCGTGCTCTTCGATGGCAACATGGCGGGCCTCTATGGCGTGTATACGCAGATTGAAATGCGTGGCAGGGGGTATGCCGCGACGCTCATCGAAACGCTGCTCCAGCGGGCGCAAAACGCCGGTGCGCGGCATGCCTGCCTTCAAGTCGGCGCCGGCAACGCCGTGGCGCGTGCGCTGTATCGACGACTCGGTTTTTCCGATTGCTACGCGTACTGGTATCGGGCGCGCGAGATCGAATAGCCTGCCGCAACACCAAACACTGGGCGCTGCTGCACGCTGCGCGGCGAAGCCCTTAAATTTGCACACCAGGAATCAGAAACATGGTTAAGAAACCCAAGGGCCTCGGCCGCGGGCTGGAAGCCTTGCTCGGCGCCGACACTTCGGCCGACAACAAGGGCCAACTCGACACGCTGGCGATCGACGAGTTGCAGCCGGGCAAATATCAGCCACGCACCCGCATGGATGCTGGCAGCCTGGAGGAGCTCGCCGCGTCGATTCGCGCACAGGGCGTGATGTCGCCGATCCTGGTTCGCCCGATCGGCGGTGGTCGCTACGAGATCATCGCAGGCGAACGCCGCTGGCGTGCCGCGCGGATTGCCGAGCTGGCCGAAGTGCCGGTGCTGATCCGCGAGATTCCCGACGAAGCCGCGCTGGCGATGTCGCTGATTGAGAACATCCAGCGCGAGAACCTCAACCCGCTTGAAGAAGCGCAGGGCATCCAGCGCCTGATCGACGAATTTGGCATGACCCACCAGCAGGCGGCCGATGCCGTCGGGCGTTCGCGTCCGGCGACGTCGAACCTGCTGCGCCTGCTGGCGCTGGCGGAACCAGTGCGTGAGCTGCTGATGCTGGGCGATATTGAAATGGGCCATGCACGCGCACTGCTGGCGCTGAATCCGGCTCAGCAGATTCTGCTTGCGAATCAAGTCGTCGCACGCCGCCTATCAGTGCGAGAAACCGAGAAGGCGGTGCAGAACGCCCTCAAGCCTGAAGCCGAAAAGTTGCCGAAGGTGGTCAATCGCGACGTCGCCCGGCTCGAGGAAGACTTATCGGACAAGCTCGGCGCCACGGTGAAGATTGCCGCCAACAAGAAGGGCGCTGGCAAGCTGGTGATCGAGTTTGGCAGCCTGGACCAGCTCGATGGCATCCTTGGCCGGATCGTTTGATACGGGTTCTGCCCCAAGCAAGCCGCCTTTGGGCGGCTTTTCTATTTTGAGGGTCGATCAGCGCTGCCTCGCGTTTGCTCGGCGCATGGGGCCACCGCGACGCTTCAACACTTAAACGCCGCACTGCTCACGATCAGGCCGCTTGCGAAGCGCTGACTAGGCGAGGGCGGCTGGCCAGCAGACACGCACGCGCAGCCCGCCTTCTGCGCGGTTTTCCAGCACCACGGTTGCTGCATGTCGCTCGGCAATGCTTTTCACGATGGCGAGCCCGAGTCCGGTGCCCGGCTGTTCGGCGCCGGCGAGTCGGAAAAAACGCTCGAATACGCGCTGGTGTGCGTCTTCGGGAATGCCTGGCCCGCTGTCTTCCACACACAGTTCGACTGCGCCGGTTGCGGTCCTGCGCACCGATACGTCCACTTGCCCGCCGGGCGGGGTGTAGCGCACCGCGTTGTCGATCAGGTTGTTGAGCAGCATGCGCAATTCGGCGTCGCTGCCCTCGACCGACACTGCATCGCAATCGCCAAGGCCAAGGTCGATGCCGCGCGCCTCGGCAAGCGGGGATTGCGCAATCACGCCCCCGCGGGCGATCAATTCAAGCGCCACCGGGGCGCGTCTGGGGCCGTTGTCCGGGTCCAGTCGCGCCAGCGTGAGCAGCTGTTCGACGAGGTGGGTCGCGCGCTGGCAGCTCGCTTCGATGTTCGCGATCGCACTATCGCGGTCTGCTGCAGTGTCGGCGCGCTGCGCCAGCTGCGCATAAAGGCGGATCGCGGTGACCGGCGTACGCAGTTCATGTGCCGCATCAGCAATGAAGCGGCGTTGGCCCTCAAGCAGCCCTTCCACGCGTCCAAGCAGTCCATTCAGCGTGCCGACCAGCGGCACCAGTTCGCGCGGCGCATCGTCCACCGGCACCGGCGTCAGCGAATTCGGGTCACGCGCCGACAAGGCGGCGCGCAGCGCGGATAGCGGTGCCAGCGCACGATTGACGCGTATCCCGAGCAATACCGTGAGCAGGGTCGCGAGGCCGGCCAGCACCGTCAGCATTGGCAGCGATATCCGCATGAACAGTTCGCGTCGCGCGCCCGCCTCACGCGCGACAAGGATGGTCTGACCGCCGTAAGTGCGCGCGAACCCGTGCCAGGAACGGTCGTCGTACTGGAAATCGAATTCGCCCAGCTTCTTCGGCTTCGGCACCGCCGGGTCGTGACTCGCGTAGGCCAGCCGCCCGTTGGCGTCCCAGACCTGGCTGAGGAAGTCGCCCGGTTGCTCGTCGTCGTCGGTGTCGGGCTCCACGCCGTGGCGGGCGACTGCGTCGGCGATCTGTGCGAGTTCCAGGTTGCGCAGCGTCTCGAACGAACGCACTGCCAGCGTGTAGGCGGCCAGCACCGCGACGCATCCGAGCAGCAGCATCGCACCCAGCTGCCAGCCGAGCACCGTGGCGCGGATCGAGCGCGGAGCGCTCACGCGACCACCTTGTAGCCTACGCCGCGCACATTGCGGATGCGATCGGCGCCAAGCTTGCGGCGCAGGTTGTGCAGATGCACTTCAAGTGCATTGGAGGAGGGCTCCTCGCCCCAGCCGAAAAGCTTTTCCTCCAGCTTCTCGCGCGACAGCACCGCACCCGGTTTTTCGAGCAGGATTTCGAGCAGCGACAGCTCGCGCGCCGACAAGGTGACCGGTTCTCCATTGAGCTTCACGGTGCGTGCCTCGGTATCGAACGCGATCGCGCCGCAGGTGATCACCCGCTGCGTGCGGCCGCTGTTTCGCCGAATCAGCGCGCGCAGGCGGGCGACCAGTTCGTCCAGGTCGAAGGGTTTGGTGAGGTAATCGTCGGCGCCGGCATTGAGGCCGGCCACGCGGTCCGACACCGCGTCGCGCGCCGTGACGACGATCACCGGCAGCCGGTTGTCCTGCTGGCGCAGATGCGACAGCAGCGACATGCCGTCGATCTTCGGCAGCCCCAGATCCAGTACCGCGGCGCTGTATTCATTGGCTTCGATCGCCAACTCGGCGGCGCGCCCGTCGCGCACCCAGTCGACGGTGAATCCAGCTGCAAGCAAACCCAGCCGGCTTGCATCGCCGACCATCGGATCATCTTCCACCAGCAACACGCGCATCCAACTCGTCCCTTCCGGTTTTCGTGGCGGTGATTATCGTTCAGGCGCCGCCAAAAAAACGGGCGCCGGCAACTTGCCGGCGCCCAACTCTCCCCCTCCGCCGCTAGGGCGGCCGGATGGGTTACTGCTTGGCCGGCGCAGCCTTGCTGGCTTCGTCGGTGGTCATCGGGGCAGCTTTGGTTTTTTTCTTGGTGTGCTTCTTCTTTGCCGGGGCGGCGGGTTTGCTTGCTTGGGCGGCCGGCTTTTCCGCCGGGGCCGGGGCAGCGTCAGCGGCGAATACACCCGCAGCAAAGCTCATCGCAAACAGGGCAGCCAACAGTTTCTTCATGTTCATGGTTCCGATTTCCGTTTCAATTCAAGGGGTTTTCCGCGGCTCGCGGAGCTCGTCCAACGCGAGCCGGGTGCTGGTCTGTTGATCCGATTACTTGGCCGGGGCCGCTTCGGTCTTTTCGGCGGCGGGCTTCTCAGTCTTCTTGTGACTGGCCTTCTTCTTCGTCACCTTGGCCGGCTTGGCGGCTTCAGCAGCCGGCTTCTCGGCCGGCGCAGGTGCGGCGTCGGCGGCGAACACACCGGCAGCAAAGCTCATCGCAAACAAGGCAGCAAGCAGCTTCTTCATGGTCATCACTCCTGATCGGTTGGGTTCGTTGATGTTCAACGCGCTTGCATTTTGCAGGCGCGAGACTTAACACCGACTGAAGCCGACTTAAGCGAGACTTAAGACTGCCGCCGCGTGGCCGAGCGCGAGATCGAGCCGGGCGAGGCCGACCAGCGGATGCCAGCGCTGTGGCTCGCCAAAAGCAGCGCATCGAGCGCCAGCACTATGGCGGTGTGCGCCAGCATCGCAAAGCAGGCGTGCACACCGCTCGTCATGACGATCCAGAAAGCCGCGTTGCGCAGGTCACCCGGCAGGTGCGCGGGGGAGGCAAGGTGATGGCCACGGCTGGCCGGAGGGAAGCTCGCGCAAGGGCATGTACCTCACGCGGCATCGCGCACCCGCAATGCCCGCAGTCAGCATCAGGCCGGTCTCCGGGCGTGCGAGCGTGCCGGTGGGCGCCGACGCAGCGCCTTCCCGTTTCACCCCACTGGCGAACGCCATTGGGGCACTTACTGCTGTAAGGGTCGGGCGTAGCCGCACGGTGTGACACCGGCGAGCGCGCCCGTGCGTCGATCGCCGGGCGC
>JAJZLD010000159.1 GCA_021803785.1 Pseudomonadota bacterium
GAGGGTATGCGGGCCAACGGCATCAAGGACTCTACCGTCTGTTCGCTGGCGCGCGCCAACGAGCGCGACATCCGAGCTGCGGGCGAGGCGATACGCCCGGCGGCGCGTGGCCGCATTCACACCTTCATTGCCACCAGCCCGATCCACATGGAAAAGAAGCTGCGCATGCAGCCCGATCAGGTGGTCGAAGCGGCTGTCGCGGCGGTGAAGCAGGCGCTCCAATACACGGACGATGTTGAATTCTCGGCCGAGGATGCTGTTCGCTCCGAGATGGACTTCCTGGTACGTATTTTCGATGCCGTCATCAAGGCCGGCGCCAAGACGATCAACGTACCCGATACCGTTGGTTACGCCGTCCCGGCCCTGTGGGGGGAGCGTTTCCGATCCCTGATCGAGCGTGTGCCTGGTGCCGACAAAGTGATCTGGTCGACGCACTGCCATAACGATCTGGGCATGGCCGTTGCGAACTCGCTCGCTGCTGTTCAGGCCGGAGCGCGGCAGGTCGAGTGCACGATCAATGGCCTCGGCGAACGGGCCGGCAACGCCTCGCTCGAGGAGGTGGTGATGGCGGTGCGGACGCGCCCCGACGTGTTCGCGGTCGAGACGGGCATCGATGCGAGTCAGATCGTGGCGTGCTCCAAGCTGGTGTCGACGATTACCGGCTACCCGGTTCAGCCGAACAAGGCGATTGTCGGCGCGAACGCGTTCTCGCATGAGTCCGGCATCCATCAGGATGGCGTACTCAAGCATCGCGAAACTTACGAGATCATGCGGCCGGAGGATGTGGGCTGGACGACGAACCGACTGACGCTAGGCAAGCTCTCTGGGCGTAACGCGTTCCGCAAGCGGCTTGAGGAACTCGGCATTGTGATCGAATCGGAAGATCAGCTGAATCATGCCTTCGCACGCTTCAAGGATCTTGCCGACAGGAAGAGCGAGATCTTCGACGAAGACTTGCAGGCTTTGATGTCTGACGAAGCGCAAGAGCTAGAGCGGGAGCACTACAAGTTGGTGTCGGCGCGTTTCCATTCGGAAACCGGTGAAACACCAACTGCGGCGCTGACGCTTGCGGTGGATGGGCAGGAAGTGAAGACTGAATCCGAAGGTAGCGGGCCAGTCGATGCCGCGTTCCGGGCGATCGAGGCGGTTGCCAAGAGTGGCGCGACGCTGCAGCTCTACTCGGTCAATGCAATCACGACCGGCACGGACGCCCAAGGCGAAGTCACGGTTCGGTTGTCGCGCGAAAGCCGTGTGGTCAACGGCCAGGGGGCCGATACCGACATCATCATCGCCTCGGCGAAAGCCTATCTCAATGCACTGAACAAGCTGCAGGCCGGTTCTGAGAAGTTGAACCCGCAAGCCGAAACGGTGTGACTGACAATCGGGCGCCCTTGGCGCCCGATTGCTTAGAGGGTGCTGGCTCCCTTGCTCCGTGAGGGCGCGCTGTAGCGGGAGTAAGCTGCGCAGCTTGCGAACAGCGTCAAGGAAAGCGCGGTTTCGAGCGCGGCGAGCCAGGCCGACAAGCCACGATCGCTGCTTGCCCTGACCACCCCCTCGGTGAAGTAAAGCCAGATCATCAGGGTCGTCCACTGGAACGTATAGCGACGGCCGTGAAGCATCCCGCGCAGCGGGAATAGCAGCGGCAGCACCTTCAGCACCAGCCACGAACCGCCTGGCCGCAGCGGAGCGAGCCAGAGCTCCCAGGCGACGCTAAGTGCGATCAGGCAGAGCAGCAGGGCGACGCTGGACCATTGCAGGCGCCGGATGTTCATCGCGCCACTCCGGCGAGGCGCGCCGCGACATCCGCCAATCGACGTCCCTGTGCGAAAGCGAGGCGGCGCTCGGCGTCCGACAGACGTGCGTCGCCTTGTGGCCCCGAGACATGACTCGCGCCGTAGGGCGACCCGCCACTCTGCGTGCTGTGCAGATCACCTTCGGTGTAGGGCAGGCCCAGAACAAGTGCGCCATGGTGGAACAGCGGAAGCATCATCGACAGCAAGGTGGTCTCCTGCCCGCCGTGCAACGTACCGGTGGACGTGAATACGCAGGCGGGTTTGCCTGCAAGCGCGCCCGACAGCCATTGTGCGGACGTGCCATCGAGAAAATACTTCATCGGTGCGGCCATGTTGCCGAAGCGCGTTGGGCTACCGAGCGCGAGTCCGATGCAATCCTCAAGATCGGAGTGCTCTGCGTAGGGCGGGCCGTCTTCCGGAATCGCAGCCTCAGGCGTTTCGATGTTGCTGCTGACTCGTGGTACGGTGCGCAGCCGGGCCGCGACAATGCCGCTGGAATCAATGCCGAGTGCGATCTGTTCGGCGATGGCGCGCACCGAGCCACGATGGCTGTAGTAGAGAACCAGGATTTCTTTCATCGGAGATGGGTCGATAGAATGCGGGCGAATTATACGCAGGGCAGGGAGTGGGGCTGCTGGATGCAGGAAGTTCGCCGATTTCTCGAACTACTGGTTGAGCGCTTCAAGGAAGTGCACGGCTCGTTGGTTGCTAGCAGTCTGACCTTTACGACGCTGTTGTCGCTGGTTCCTTTGGTTGCCGTGAGCATTACGGTGATGGGGCAGTTGCCAATGTTTGCGCAACTCGGCACCACCCTGAAAGTCTTCCTCCTTACCAACCTTTTGCCCGACAAGGCAGGAAAGGTGATTGCCACCTACGCGGTTCAGTTCTCACAAAAGGCGAGCGATCTCACGCTTTTTGGTGCTGTCGCTCTGATCGCTACCGCCGTCTTGCTGCTGATGACGATCGACCGCTCGTTCAATGCAATCTGGCAGATCAAACGGCCGCGCCCGGTCTGGAACCGGATCGCTTTGTACTGGCTTGCAATCACCTTCGGACCGGTCGTGTTGGCGGCGAGCATTGCTGCAACCACGTATGCGGTGACGGCGTCCCTTGGTGCGGTGGATGAGCCGGCCTGGCTGCGCAGCATGGTGTTGCGCCTGATGCCGATGCTGCTGTTTTCGACACTCTTCGCCTACCTGTTTTTCGCGATGCCGAACCGCCGGATCAATCCACGGCACGCGATCGTTGGCGGCGTGTTCGCAGGCGTCGGTATCGTGCTGTTGCAGCGCTTGCTTGGCGTCTACTTCGCTCGGTTTCCGAGCTACACGCTGCTGTACGGCACATTCTCGGCGATACCGATCTTCCTGGTGTGGCTTTACTCGACATGGCTGGTGATTCTGGTTGGGGCCATGGTTACGGCGGTGATCCCTGATTTTCTCGCGCGCCGCAGAGTGCTGCCACCAACGGTTGCGGGTCGCTTCTACGCGAGCACACGGCTACTTGCTGCACTCGAGCAGGCGCAGCGGGCGGGTGTAGTGTCCACACTCTCTGAGCTTGCTGTCGCGTCGCGACAGCGGATCGAAGAGGCCGACGCGATGCTGGAATCAATGCGCGAAGCTGGTTGGGTTTGCGAGAGCGACGACGGTGGCTGGCTGCTCGTCGGAGCTGCCGGCACCGTCACCCCAGGGCATCTCTTCAGTCGCTTTGTGTTGTCGGCCGCTGATGTGGCGCGACTGGCTAGTGGCGATCAGTCGGGTGCTGCGCAGTCGGCACAGCAGATGGCTGCCGCGATCTCGCGCGCGCTTGATCGACCGAACGCGGATCAGATTGGATAGGGGTCGATCTCGAACTGGAACAATTCGATGTTGGCGGTTTGCATGTCAAGGCTTAGCAGTCGGCCTTGAGCAATGTAGATGCGGTCAAGGTCCGACACCAGCGCGAATCGCCGCGAGGTGTAGGTGCCGGTTGGGGCGAGGACGGCCGGATGGTGGCGCAGTGCGGGCATTGCCGGCAGCACCAGTGCTCGCACCATCTTGTTTGGGCGCTCCCGCGCGCCGCGGAAGCCGACCGTCACCGGCGTGGCGCCCGTCGAGACGATCTGCAGGCCGAGCTCGATCTGCGAGGGGTTCTCGCTGCGAATCCAGCGCACCACGCATACACTCCACGGCTGCTCATCGTTACGTCTGAGTGCCACGGCCGTCCCGGCTGCCAAGCCCGCTGCGACGCCTGCCACATGCATGATCGCAAAGCCACCCGGGCTTTCGTTGATGACCTGCCATTCCTGCACCGCGCCGTCACGCTGTGGCGTATCGCCGCGCATGATGTCCCAGATGGCCGGGATCCCAGTGCATGCCTGAACGGTGTACTGCGTCTTGCGGCGCGGTTGCTCGCGTTTGACGGGAATCGCCCATTCGCTGCGCAATCGCTGCAGCAGTGACAGCGGTTGAACCCCCGCTGCGATGCGAGGCAGGTTCAGTTCAAACGGTTGTTGGCCGGCCTCCAGGCGTGCGAGGTGTTCGGCCACCCGCTTTGCGAGTGGGGCCGGCGAAGCAAAAACCAACTGCTGCCCCACAGGCGGTGCGCGACGAACCACAGACTGGGGGCCGTCGTCACTCACTGGTGCAATCCAATACCAACCGTTGTCGGGTGCTGCTGGTGCTTTGAGTTCGAGCTGCAGTAGCGTTGCCACCCGATTCAGGTACTCGCAGATCCAGCCGATCTCCGCTTGCGAGTAGCGTTCGAGTTGCAGCGTTCCAAGCGCGACCAGTCGCTTGAACGCAAATTGCGCACTTTCGCCACTGGCGTCGTTCGGCACCGGTTCGTCGCCCGCGGCTGATATCAGAGAAACCGATAGCGGCCAAAGCTCTGCGACGTGCATGCCGCCGGAGAGTCCAGCAATTTCCCATGCTTCGCTCAGCATGCGCAGGCCTCGTGCGGCCAGTGTTTCGATCAGTCGCGGTTGCGGGCGAATCGCGCCGCTGCGAACATGACCGGCCACCTGCAGAAAGCCGCCGGCGATTGCGCACATCGCTTCGACCAGTTGGCGGGCGGTGGTGTGCAAATTGCGATCTAGCGGGAGCCCGGCTTCACACAGCCGAGGCTTGAGCTCACCTCCGGCTCGCAGCGCACGACCGTAAAACAACTCGATGCAGCGATGAAACTGCGTCGGCGCTACGCCCGGTGTCGCCAGCTGGTCAAGCAGCCGGCGAATCTGCACCGCCTCGTCGGCCAGATCCGCAGACGGCTGCGTGGCGAGCCAGTCCAGGATTGCTGAGGTGCTACCGGATTCGGCGGTGGTCGAGGTCATTACTGGGCGGTCAGGTTAAGTCCCACTATTCTATTAGCGAATCCTGAAAGTTCGTCGACCCTTGTGCGGGTCGCTGGGTTGCCGCGCTCGACTGGATGCTCCACGTACCGCTGTCCTTGCAGAGTTTGCGTGGATCTGGTATTTTGGCGAGCTTTTCTGCACACCGCATACAGGATTTCGACATGGTTGTGATTCGCCTTGCCCGGGGCGGCGCCAAGAAGCGCCCGTTCTTCAATATCGTTGCAACCGACTCGCGTAGCCGTCGTGACGGCCGCTTCATCGAGCGCGTTGGCTTCTACAATCCGATGGCCAGCGAATCCGAAAAGGGTCTGGTCGTTAACGCCGAGCGCCTTGCCTACTGGCAGAGCAACGGTGCGCTGCTGTCGCCGACCGTTGAACGTCTGGTCAAGGGTGCAAAGGTCTCGGCCTAATTGATTCGCTGGAGCGGGCGCCGATGATAGTGCTCGGTCGCGTCGCGGACCCGTTCAGCATTCAGGGTTGGGTCAAGGTTCATGCCTTCGGGGATGATCCGGTCTCTTGGCGCACGATGCCGCAGTGGTGGCTGTGCGCGGATCCTGAAGCGCCAGAATCAGCTTGGCAGCCGTATCGCCTTCGTGGTTGCAGGGCGCACGGCAAAGGAATCGTCGCGGCGTTCGTTGGTGTGACAGACCGCACGGCGGCTGAAAAGCTTGTGGGTCTGTACATCGCCGCGCCGCGTGAAGCACTACCCGCGACCGGACTGGACGAGTATTACTGGGCTGACCTGATCGGCTTGGCGGTCGAGAATACCGCTGGTGTCGCGTTGGGTTCGGTCAGTGGCTTGCTGAGCACAGGGGCGCATGACGTGCTTCAGGTGCAGGACGGCGACACGGAGCGGCTGATTCCGTTCGTTGGTGCCTATGTGCTGGACGTGAATCTTGCCGAAAAGCGGATTCGAGTTGATTGGGAAGCGGATTGGTGATCTCGACCGCGCAGCGCCCTCGCCATTACGGTGTGGTGACGCTGTTTCCGGAGATGTTCTCTGCGCTGACCGGAAGCGGTATTACGCGGCGGGCGATTGATCGGGGATTGTGGCAGCTTGATTGCTGGAATCCGCGTGACTACGCGTTCGACAATCACCGCACGGTGGATGACCGCCCCTACGGTGGCGGCCCCGGGATGGTGATGCTGGGGGATCCACTTCAGGCTGCAATCGAGGCCGCCAAGTCCGCCCAGTGCGAACGAGTTGGTCGCGCGGGCAAGGTGGTGTACCTGTCGCCGCAAGGTCGTCCGTTGAACCACGATCTGGTGCGCGAGTTGGTTGATGAAGATGCGCTGGTCTTACTGTGTGGGCGTTACGAGGGCGTTGATCAGCGTTTGATCGACCGCCATGTCGATCTGGAAGTGTCGATCGGCGACTTCGTGGTGTCAGGCGGTGAGTTGCCGGCGATGCTGCTGATTGATGCGCTGGTGCGGCATTTGCCCGGGGCGCTGAACGATGCGGCATCTGCGGTTGAGGATTCGTTTGTGGATGGTCTTTTGGACTGCCCGCATTACACTCGGCCGGAGGTGTGGCAAGACGACCCGGTGCCTGAGGTCTTGTTGTCGGGTGACCATGCGCGGATTCGGCGCTGGCGTCTGAAGCAGGCACTTGGGCGCACCGCTGAGCGGCGGCCGGATCTGCTCCAGGCGCGCAGCTTGAGCAAGGAAGAAATGCGACTGCTGGCTGAATACCGGCAGGAGCAGGCGGAAGCGCCAAAAACCGGGAATGGCAACGTTTCCGAATGAAGAAAGGCACGTACCAGGTGGCGACCTGCTCTGCGTGTGAGGCCACTGGCCACTGATCAATCTTAGGAGATACGCGATGAATCTGATTCAGCAGCTGGAGCAAGAAGAGATTGCCCGCCTTGGCAAGACGATCCCCGAGTTCGCCCCGGGCGACACTGTGGTCGTTCAAGTGAAGGTCAAGGAAGGTAACCGCGAGCGTCTGCAGGCATACGAAGGCGTCGTCATCGCCAAGCGTAACCGCGGCCTGAACTCGGCTTTCATTGTCCGCAAGATTTCGTCGGGCGAAGGCGTCGAGCGTACGTTCCAGACCTACTCGCCGCTGGTTGCCGCGATCGAAGTCAAGCGTCGTGGTGACGTGCGCCGTGCCAAGCTGTATTACCTCCGCGATCGTTCGGGCAAGTCCGCTCGTATCAAGGAAAAGCTGCCGACCCGCGCTGCCGCGAAGGCAGCCGAGTAATCGGTCGCCACGCAGCACTCGCTGTGTCGCACAACGCCCCGCGAGTCGGGGCGTTGTCATATCTGGCGCCTTAGAATGTCTCGTCGAATTACGGAGTTGGAACCATGATCAAGGTTGGGATTGTCGGCGGCACCGGTTACACCGGCGTCGAATTGCTCCGCTTGCTCGCGCAGCACCCGGATGTCGAGCTTACGGCGATTACGTCGCGATCCGAGGCGGGCATGCCGGTTGCCGACATGTTTCCGAGCCTGCGTCGCCGTCTGAATCTGGTTTTCCAGGACCCTGCAAGCGCCGGGCTGGACCAGTGCGATGTGGTGTTCTTTGCGACCCCGCATGGCGTCGCGATGGCACAGTCGCCGCAGTTGCTGGCGGCGGGCACCAAGGTGATCG
>JAJZLD010000160.1 GCA_021803785.1 Pseudomonadota bacterium
GCACGGATTCCTGGCGTTTTCGGCCGAGCGCGGCAATAACCTCTCGCAGCCACGCCCCGAACTGCGTTTTCGGGGGCTCAAACCGGGTGATCGGTGGTGCCTTTGCGCGTTGCGCTGGAAGGAGGCGCTGGATGCAGGTGTAGCGCCGCCGGTCGTGCTCGAGGCAACCCACGAATCCGTGCTTCGTGTCGTTTCTCTGTTGGACCTGACGCGGCACGCAGAGTCGGCATAGCGTCATGCACCTGCTTGGACAGCGGTGCATTGCTGTGGTGCAGCAATGATTGGTGTGCAGGCCTGGTTTTTCGGCAATACATAGTTTCTCTGTTCGGATTGGTTTTTTCGTTATTGCGAATTTTCGGCTGATACGGCAACAATCTCCTGCTGCAATTTCGATCGCAACTAGAATTTCGGCCTTAGTCGCGGTCGGCGGGTGATCAATCCGTTCGATCGAGTTGTCTGGCGCTACCCCTGCCAGGCGTTTGGTCACCTCTACCCGAGGTTTTACGGATGTTTGCCACCCCTGTTGCTGCGTCGGCGCGTGTTCTTGCGCCACTTCGCCCCCAGCTCTTGCTGATCTTTGCCGCGCTTTGCTGGGCCGGAAACTTCGTGCTTGCCCGTGGGGTCAGCGCCCAAGTGCCGCCGATCTCGCTCGCGATAGGCCGCTGGTTCGTTGCCGCCGTCTTGCTCGCACCTTTGGCCCTGCCTCGCTTGCGAGCCGGACTCGCGCCTTTGTTGAGGATGCGTGGGCGCCTGCTCGGTTTGGCCTTTCTCGGCATCGCCTGTTCGAACACGCTCGTCTATGTTGGGCTACAAACTACACCGGCAACGCATGGCGTGTTGCTCAACGCGCTGATGCCGATCATGGTGGCTCTGCTCGCGGCAGCCGTCTGGCGCAAGCCTTTGCGGCCCGGCGCCTGGCTCGGCATGGGCGTGTCGGTGATCGGTGTGTTGTTCATTGTCACGCGAGGCCAGCCGACTCAGGTGTTCTCGATGGATTCCGGCGCCGGCGATCTGTGGGTGGTCGCGGGGATGGCCTGCTGGGCCGGCTACACGCTGCTGTTGCGTAATGTGGCGCCGCAGATCGACAAACTGGTCCTGCTCTGGGTGTCTGTGGTGCTCGGACTACTGATGCTCCTGCCGGCCTGGGCTGGCGAGCTCTGGTTGCTGGGCTTGCCGCACCCGAGCGGGCGGGCGTTTGCCGGCATTCTCTACCTGGGGGTGTTCCCGTCGGTCCTTGCGCTGTTTGCGTACATGCGCGCAGTGGCTGAGATCGGCGCTTCGCGTGCGGCGGCCTTCCTTCACTTGATTCCCGCGTTCGGCACCTTGATGGCGGCGGCATTTCTTGGTGAAGCGCTGGCGCTCTACCACTACCTCGGGCTGGCGGCGATTCTGGGTGGCCTGGTCTGGACACAACAGGCTTCGGGGCGCAACAGTCTCTGAAACGCGACACCGGTCACGCCCGGTGCGGCTCGACGCTGCGCCGCCGGGATGATTTCGGTATCATCCCGTGGTCATGAGCGACCTTCACGCACTTCCTTCGAAGCCGGAGCGCGAGTACTGCAGCACAAGCGAAGCTGCACAGATGCTCGGCGTTTCCTTGGGTACCGTTCAGCAAATGGTCGAAAACGGCCTGCTAGAGGCGTGGAAGACGGCGGGCGGTCACCGCCGCATTCGCATCGGTTCTGTTGAAGACTATCTGCGGCGTCGCTCTTCAGGCGTTGCGGCACCCCATCCGGTGGGCGTGTTGCGCATTCTCGTGGCGGAGGATGATCGTATCCTCCAGCGCTTGTATGCCCACACCTTTGAGACCTGGAAGCTGCCGATCGAGGTACGCCTCGTCGATTCGGGATTCGATGGTCTCTTGGAGATCGGTCGTCAGCAGCCCGACTTGCTGATTTCCGACCTTGTGATGCCTGGCCTCGACGGGTTCGCGATGATTTCCAAGCTGCGCTCGGACCCGAAGCTTCAAGAGATGGACATCATCGTGGTGACCGGGCTGTCGCCGGAGGACATCGCCGAGCGTGGCGGATTGCCGGACGACGTGACGATCTATGGCAAGCCGGTGCCGTTCAAAGAGCTCAAGGGTTATATCCAGGCGCGGCTGGCCCAGTTCCAGCGGCGTGGGCGCGCGGCCAGCTGAACCGGCGCCGTTTGAAAGAAAGGCCCGCTGTCGCGGGCCTTTTTTCATGTTAGCTCGCGCCGCGAATCCGCCCGAGCAGGGCTGTGGTCGAGCGTTCGTGCTCAAACGGGATCGAGTGCACCGTGCCGCCCCAGCCGATCACTTCCGGTGCGCCAACGATGCGGTCCGGCGCCCAGTCGCCTCCCTTGACCAGGATGTCGGGGCGGCAATCCAGGATTCGGGCAATCGGGGTGTCTTCGTCGAACCAGGTCACCAGGTCCACGCTGTCCAGCGCGGCCATCACGGCGAGCCGGTCTTCAAGGCAGTTGATCGGTCGGTCGTCGCCTTTGCCTTGGCGCTTGACCGACGCATCGGTATTTAGCGCGACCACCATCGCTGCTCCGAGCTCGCGGGCTTGAGCCAGGTAGGTAACGTGCCCGCGGTGCAGGATGTCAAAGCAGCCGTTCGTGAATACCAGCGGCCGCGGCAAGGTGGCAATGCGGGCGGCCAGTTGCTCGGGCGGGCAGATGCGCTGTTCGAAGCGCGGGCGGGGATAGCGGTTGCTCATGGTGGTCGTATTCGATGACAAGCCGAGAGTCTAGCCTAGCTGGGCACAGCCGCTCGCCCTCGCGGCTCAGCGGCGGTGGGTGCTCTTGATCTGATACATCGCGGCGTCGGCGTGGCTGAGCAGGGCGTCGGCGTCTTCGCCATCGTCGGGATAGCGCGCGACGCCGATGCTGGCGCGCAGCTTGAAGCGCTTGTGCCTCATGGCCGGAAGGGGCTCGCGAAGCGCGGTCTGGATCCGGTTGATCGCCTGTTCAATGGTGTTCTCGTGCTCAAGCCCGTCGAGGATCACGACGAATTCATCGCCGCCGAGCCGAGCAACCGTGTCGCCGAGGCGCAGGCTGTCGGCGATCCGACGTGCAGCCTCGCACAGTACTTCATCCCCCGTGGTGTGGCCGAACTGATCGTTGATTTCTTTGAACCGGTCAAGGTCGATGAAGAGTAGCGCAAATTCCCGCTGGTCGCGTCGTGCGCGGTTGAGTGCGCCCTGAAGGCGGTCTTGCAGCAATGCCCGGTTGGGCAGGCCCGTCAGCGGATCGTGGTGGGCCAGCAGTTCCAGTTGTTGCTGGCGGTTCTTTAAGGGCGTGATGTCCGCCAGCACGGCGATGTATTCAGCGATCTGGTTATCCTCGGCTTGCACCGCAATGACGGTCGCCCAGACCGGAATCGGCTCGCCGCTCTTGCGGCGCAGCCACAATTCCCCGATCCAGCGGCGATCGCGCTGCAAAACTTCGCTCATCGCCTGGCGTGCTTCATTGGCGGGGCGCTCGGCGTCGAGGATGCGCGGGTGCTGGCCAAGCAACTCGTCTTCGGGATAGCCGGTGATCTCGCTCAGTGCCGGGTTTACCGCAAGGATCTTATGGTTGGCGTCGGTGACGAGAATTCCCTCGGCCGTGTTGCGGAATACCGCGTCGGCCTGCCTCAGCCGCAGCGCAGCTTCGTACGCCGCCGAGATGTCGTGGCAGATCCCTACGATTCCGATCGCTTTCCCGTCGCTGCCAACGATCGGGCTCTTCAAGGTATCCACCCTGACACGATGGCCGTCCGGGTAAACGACCCATTCCTCGTTGCGCTGGGCTTCTCCGGTTGCTATGACGGCGCGGTCGTGGGCGCGGTAGAAGTCTGCTAGGCCGCGCTCCCAGAAGTCGTGATCGCAGCGGCCGATCAGTTGAGCCTCGGCAGTGCCGCTAAGCCGCTCGAAGGCGGGGTTGCAGGCGATGAAGCGGCCGTCCTGGTCCTTCGCAAAAACCGGGTCGGCGATCGAGTCGAGCAGGGTGCGCAGCAGCGCACGCTCGCGCAGCGTTCGGTCGAGCACACGGCGGCGCTGCGCCGTACGCAGCGCGAGGGCCGCGGCGAGTAGGGTGAGTCCGGCCGCAATCGTGGCTGCGCTGGCGCTGGCCGCAGGGTGCGCACGCCAGACCGGTACCGGCTGATTGAGGATCAGCGTGTCAGGCGGCAACTGGTCTTCCGGGAGCCGCCAGCGGACGAGCGCGCGGTGGTCGAAGATCGGGCGGTTCGGGCTGGTCTCGCGGATCGGGATGGTGTTCGGTGCAGCGCCGCGCAGGATGCGCAAGGCCATATCGGCCGCTACCTGGCCATGCTCGCGGTGGCTCATGACGTAGCCGCCGAGCAGGCCACGTTCCACCCCGTGCTCCCATAGGTGGAAGACCGGCCTGCTTGAATGTTTGATGATCCAATCGACGCTGTCTTCAAAGCTGCGCGGTTGGCCGCTGGCGTCGTGATTGGCCGCCAGTAGCAGGGCAGCCTCGTCCGGGTTGAGGCGCTCGAGGCGGCTGGCGAGCTGATCCCAGCTGATCTGCGTGAGATCTGCGACCTCGATCGCGATGTCCGGGAAGCCGAACTTCTGTTTGGCGCGCAGGGTTTTCAGGTCGGCGCGGCCGTCTGGGCTGTCGTCGGCAATCACGACAACCCGCTGCAATCCGGGCATCAGTCGGCGGGCGAGCGCGAACGTCTCCGGGATCGAGACATGCGCAACAACACCCGTCTCCCGCGGCGAGCCACGCTGCGCGATGGCGCGTTCGACGTTGTTAACGCCGAGAAAGACCACCGGAGCATTGCCGAACAGGCCGGCGCCGTAATCCGTTGCGAGGTTGAAGGCGGCGTCGTCTGCGGCGATGACCAGGTCGTAGCCCGGTTTGCGGGCGAGGCGGTAGGCGAGCCACTCGCGATAGCGCACGGCGCTTTCGGCGTCGGTGAGGTGGCGCGCATCCATGAACTCTTCGTCGATCTGGATGCCTTGCGGCGCCAGCACCGCGAACACGCCGTCGTGGATCTTGCTGGTAGTGGGGAAGCCTGGGTGATACGAGTAGAGCAGCAGAACCCGGCGGCCGTGGAGGTCCGGCGCCGCCAGACATGAGTCGGGCGCGAACAGATGCAGGCAGCAGAGCAGTAATCCGATGCGAAGCAGTGCGCGCCGCATTGAGACCCTCCCGCGGGCGCCCGAAAGCACCCTTCATCCTGCTTTATCGGATGCGGCCGCGGGATTCTGAAGGTATCTCGAGCCCTTGGCTCAGCCTGGCGCCGGGCTGAGTGACTTGCGGAAGCGGTTGAGGTCCTGCGCGGTCTCGAAGACTTGGCCGAACAGGCTCGAGAGGTTGCGCAGGATGCCGCCGATGACACGTTGCTCGCAGTCCTTGTCGAAGCGGATCTGTTCGGACAGCCAGTGGTCGAGCCAGTCAGGATTCGGTAGCCGGGACTGGATCGTGTCGCGCGGGAAGAGCGCTTCGTTCACATGCAGATTGGTCGGATGCAGTGGTTTGCCGCTGCGCGCAGAACTGGCCATCAGTACGCCGATCTTCGCAAAGGCGGCGCGAGCGCTGTCGCCAAAGCGATCGATCGCCTGCTTCATGTACTTCAGGTAGGCGCCGCCGTGCCGTGCTTCATCGCGCGAGAGCAGGTCGTAGATCTTCTTGATCACTGGCTCGGTGTGCCATTCCGAAGCGCGGCGATACCACTGCGTCAGGCGCAGCTCACCGCAGAAATGCAGCATCAGCGTTTCCAGCGGCGGAGCGGGGTCGAACTCGAAGCGCACCGCGTGCAGTTCCGGCTCGCTGGGGGCAAGCTCGGGGCGGAAGCGCCGCAGGTATTCCATCAAGACCAGCGCGTGCTTCTGTTCCTCATAGAACCAGATCGACATGAAGGCCGAGAAGTCGGAATCGTCGCGGTTGTCACGCAGGAACATCTCGGTGGCGGGTAGCGCGGACCATTCGGTGATCGCATTCATCTTCACCGTGAGCGCTTGTTCGTCCGAGAGCAGGCTGCTGTCGAAGCGGTCCCACGGCACGTCTTTCGCCATATTCCAGCGGGCCGCTTCAAGCGATTTGTAGAGGTCGGGGTAGAGCATCGGGTACCTCCCGCAACGTCAATCTGCGGGTTTCATTCTAGATTGTGTTCGTGACTTGCCGGTTGCGGGTGCCTACGCAGCGTTGGCGTTACGCCACGCTTCGAGCGCGCTGAGGGTTTCGCGAATGTCCGTGATGATGCTGACGCCGGGAATTGCGTCGCGGCGTCCGGCGATCGCCCTGCCGCCGGCCCATAGCGCAACGCCGTCGGGCAGCGCCGCGCGCAGCTGCGTCAAACCATCCACCGCCTGACGCCCAGGAAAGGCTGCCGAGAACGACAAGGCCACGATGTCGAAGTCGCCGGCGCGGGCGGCGCTGTCGATGTTCGCGATCGGCATCTGTGTCCCGAGCGATACGCAACTCGCGCCTTCGCTGACGAGCAGGGCCTCGGCCATCAGCAGGCCCAGCACATGGAGTTCGTCCGGGAAGGTGGTCAGCAACACACGTGGGCGCTGGCCGCCGCCTTGAGCATTGATTGCGCTGCGTAGCAGGTTCTGCACCTGCTCGGTGTAGAGGTGCTCCTCCGGCACCTGGATCTCGCCGCGTAGCCAGGCATTGCCGATCAGCGTGTTGAGCGGGGCAACGGTTTCCACCACGAAGGCCTGCAAGCCTTGCTTGAGCAGGGTCTGCTGCAGGGTGCGCCGTAGCTCTTCACTGCGATGCAGGCGCAGCAACTCGACGATGCTGTTGCAGCGGCTCGCTGCATCGGGGCAGTCAATCGTCTGCGCTTGCCTGGCTTGCAGCATCTCGCCGAGGGTTTCGATCGAAGCCTCGATCAGTTTGCCCGGCCGCATGCCTTGATCCACCAGGCGTTTGAGCAGGCGGAGCTTTTCTACCTGGTCGGCCGGGTACAGACGCTCGTCGTGCTCGTCGCGCTCGGGCTGCGGGAAGCCGTAACGTCGCTCCCACATGCGGAGCGTGTCTTTAGGCAGCCCGGTTTCGCGCTCGACGGCGGCGATCCCAATTTTTGTTGGACCCTTCGACATTGGCGTTTTGTCCTGGACAAAATCTTGACTGCGAGAATACATGCGTCTATCGTACGAATACAAACCTTATTTGTCCAGGACAAAAGGAGCTCGCCATGAAACCCGCAGTGATCGCCTCAACAAACCCCAAAGTCTTGCTTCTCATGGCGTCGGCCTTGGTTGTGCTCGGTGCTTTGGGGTGGACAATGGCCCACGCCGCTGACGAGGCATGTCCGGTCGCGGCCGAGATTGAGCATGACCGCTTGCTGATTGTCCTGCACAACAACGGTGCTGAGCTGGCGGTCCCGCGTCTGCCGGCGATTGACTGGGCGCGCTGAGCGATGGTGCTACAGATGAATCGCCTTTGCTTCCAAGTGCTTGCGCTGCTGTTGATCTTGCCGGGCATCGCGAGTGCGGCAGCGACGTGTTCCCCGCTGCTCGATCACCGCTTCAAGCGCTTGTCCGGTAGTGAGACGTTTTCGATGTGCGACTACACCGGCAAGGTGGTGTTGGTGGTGAACACCGCCAGCTTCTGCGGCAACACGCCGCAGTACGAAGGCCTCGAGCGGCTCTACCAGAAGTACTCCGGCCGCGGACTGGTCGTAGTCGGCTTCCCGTCGAACGACTTCGGCCAGCAGGAGCCCGGCAGCGAGAAAGAGATCGCCGAGTTTTGCAAGATGACCTACGGTGTGAAGTTT
>JAJZLD010000161.1 GCA_021803785.1 Pseudomonadota bacterium
CGGTCGAGAAGAACGCCGTCTTCTTCGCATGCGAGCCTGGCGTCAGCTGGTTGATCTTCTCCGCCAGGGTGACGTAGCTCTCGTAGGGAACGACCTGGTAGCAGCTGTGAGTGAAACGCTCAAGCTGTGCGGCGACGGCGGCCATTACCTTCGGGTGACGATGGCCTGTATTGAGCACCGCGATGCCGCCACCAAAATCGATGTAGCGGCGCCCTTCAACATCCCACAGCTCGGCGTTCTCGGCGCGATCGACAAAAAACGAATTGCCGACAGCGATACCGCGCGGTGTGGCCGCCAGACGGCGTTCGTGGAGTTCCTTGTTGCTGGCCATGTTCAGGTTCCTGCTGTTCATTCGAGACCAATCCAGGTCGTCTTGAGTTCGGTGTACTTGTCCATCGCGTGCAGCGATTTGTCGCGCCCGTTGCCGGACTGCTTGTAGCCGCCGAAGGGCACGGTGATGTCGTCTTCGTCGTACTGGTTCACATGCACGGTGCCGGCACGCAGCGCGCGGGCAATGCGATGCGCCTTGTTGATGTCGCGGGTCCACACGCCGGCCTGCAACCCATAGATGGTCTGGTTCGCCTGCTGGATCGCATCTTCGACCGTGTCGAAGGCAAGCACCGAGAGCACCGGGCCGAAGATCTCCTCACGCGCGATCGTCATGTCGTTACGGACGCCATCGAACAGCGTCGGCGCAACGTAGTAGCCGCCGGTTTCGGCGCGCGCCTGCTCACCGCCAGCAAGCACCTTGGCGCCTTCCTTGCGGCCAGAGTCGATGTAGCGCAGCACGGTATCGAGCTGGGTGCGGTCGACCAGGGCGCCCATCACGGTGTCGTCAGCCAGCGGGTCGGCCGGCGCGTATTTGGGAATCAGCGCCAGCGCGCGTTCGATGAAGGCATCCTTGATCGCACGCTCGACAAAGAGGCGCGACGGCGCGTTGCAGCTCTCGCCCTGGTTGTAGAAGATCGAGCCGATCGAAGACGCCACCGCACGGTCCAGATCCGGGCAGTCGGCGCAGACGATGTTCGGCGACTTGCCGCCCAGTTCGGTCCAGGCGCGCTTGAGGTTGCTCTGGCCAGCATTGACCATGATGAGCTTGCCGACGCGGGTGGAGCCGGTGAAGGCGATGCAGTCGACATCCATGTGCAGCGACAGCGCATTGCCGGCCTCGTGACCGAAGCCCGGCACGACGTTGAACACGCCGGGCGGAATGCCCGCCTCCAGCGCGAGCTCCGCAAGGCGCAGTGCGGTGAGCGGCGACTTTTCGGATGGCTTCAGTACCACGCTATTGCCCACCGCCAGCGCCGGCGCGATCTTCCACGAGGCCATCAGCATCGGGTAGTTCCACGGCACGATGGCGCCCACCACACCGACGGGCTCACGGGTGATCAGCGCGAGCGCACGGTCACTGGTCGGCGCGATCTCGTCGTAGATCTTGTCGATCGCCTCGCCGTACCAGCGGATCGTGTTTGCGCAGGCGTTGACGTCGGTCGCGCGGGCGTTGCGGATCGGCTTGCCCATATCGAGCGTTTCGGTCAGCGCGAGTTCGTCCTTGTGCGCGAGGACCAGGTCCGCAAAGCGCACCATGATCTGCTTGCGCGAACGCGGCGACAGCCCGGCCCAGCGACGGTCCTCGAACGCTGCACGGGCCACCTTCACTGCTGCATCGATATCCGCCGCATCGCCCCGCGCCACCTGCGCGAGGAAGCGTCCGTCGACCGGCGACAGACAGTCGAAGGTCTGCCCGCTGACCGCAGTGACGCGCTCGCCATTGATCACGGCGCGGCCGTCGAACTTCAGGCGGGCCGCCATTTCGGTCCAGGAGTTCTGTTGTGTCGTCATGACTTCAATTCCTGTGCTTTCCGGATTCCTGACACGGCACGCTCGTGCAGGAACCGTCGCGAGCGGTTCGAGGCTGAAGCGCGAAGCACAGCCGTACGAGATGTACGGCGAGCATCACAACTTCAGGATCGGGCCGCGCAGTAGGTTCATGCGTGAGCGTTCAGCGGTCGATGCCGCCGAGACAGATGTACTTGATCTCGAGATAGTCCTCGATGCCGTACTTCGAACCTTCACGCCCCAGCCCGGACTGCTTCACGCCACCGAAGGGCGCGAGTTCGTTCGAGATCAGGCCTGTGTTGACGCCCACCATGCCGTACTCCAACGCCTCGGCGACGCGGAAGATGCGACCGATGTCGCGGCTGTAGAAGTAGCTGGCGAGACCGAACTCGGTGTCGTTAGACATGGCGATGACGTCTGCCTCGTCCTTGAACTTGATCAGCGGGGCGACCGGGCCGAAGGTCTCCTCACGGAAGATCTTCATGTCGCGGGTGACACCAGTCAGCACGGTGGGCTCGTAGAAAGTGCGGCCCAGCGCATGGCGCTTGCCACCCGTCGCCACCGCACCGCCCGCGGCGAGCACGTCGCTGACGTGTTCCTCGACCTTGGCGAGCGCTTTGCTGTCGATCAGCGGGCCTTGCTGCACGCCCTCTTCCATGCCGTTGCCGACCTTCATCGCACCCACCTTGGCGGCGAGCTTGGCGGCGAAGGCCTCATAGACGCCCTCCTGCACGAACAGGCGATTCGCGCACACGCAGGTCTGGCCGGTATTGCGGAACTTGGAGATCAGAGCCCCCTCGACGGCCTGATCGAGATCGGCATCGTCGAACACGATGAAGGGCGCATTGCCGCCCAGTTCGAGCGAGAGCTTCTTGATCGTGTCCGCGGACTGCCGCATCAGAATCCGGCCCACCTCGGTGGAGCCGGTGAAACTCAGCTTCGCGACCGTCGGGTTGCTGGTCATCTCGCCACCGATCTCGGTCGACGAGCCGGTGATGACACTGAAGAGGCCCGCCGGCAGGCCCGCTTCTTCCGCCAGCACGGCGAGCGCGAGCGCGGAGAAAGGCGTCTGCGTCGCGGGCTTGAGCACCATCGCACAACCTGCTGCCAGCGCCGGGCCGGCCTTGCGCGTGATCATCGCGTTGGGGAAGTTCCACGGCGTGATCGCGACGCACACGCCGATCGGCTGTTTGATGACAATCAGCCGCTTGTCCGCCTGGTGCTGCGGGATGGTGTCGCCGTAGATGCGCTTGCCCTCTTCGGCAAACCATTCGATGAATGATGCCCCGTAGGCGATTTCCCCCTTCGCTTCGGCAAAGGGCTTGCCCTGCTCGGCAGTCAGAATGCGCGCAAGGTCGTCCTGATGCTTCATCATCAGGTCGAACCAGCGGCGCAGGACTGCGGCGCGTTCCTTGGCAGTCTTGGCTGCCCAGGCCTTCTGCGCAACGCGCCCTGCTTCGATTGCGCGGCGGGTTTCCGCGACGCCCGCCATCGGCACGGTGCCGAGCTTCTCCCCCGTCGCAGGATTGATGACCTCGGCAGTCTTTCCACTGTCGGCGTCACACCAACGACCATCGATATAGGCCTGCTGGCGCAGCAGGTCCTTGCGTTGCAGTTCCATGAGATTCTTCCGTCAGCGCTTTGAACCGCGCCGGACGCCCGCCCGGTGCGAAAGTACTGGCCGCTCCGCCCCCCAGCGAAGCGGCCAGCAGGGGATCAGAACGAAACCACCGTTGCGACTCCGAACAACTGGTTGTCCTTCTTGTAGGAACCGTCCTTCACGTTCTCGAACACATGCTTGTTGGAACCGTCGTAGCGGTATTCCATCTTGAACACGGTATTCAGGTTGAACGCGTAGCCGAGACCAAAGGTGAGTGCATAACGGTTGGACCCCTTGCTGTCCGGATCCTCACCCCAGGTGCCGGCGGCGTCGTCATAGACAAAACCGGGGCCGATACCGTTGCGACCATCGGAGAAGTTGTATCCGAGCAAGCCGCCACCGTTCTTGCTGTTGTTGATGTAGTCGGCGCGCATGATGCCTTCGAACTGCGGCGTGAACTTGTACGCAGCAAGGCCGGAGAGCCCCCACCAGCGTGCGTCCTGCAATTCGCCGGTGTCGGCATTTGCGTAGATCGCGGCCTTCTTCTGCTGGCCAAACGAGACCTGGCCCTGCACTGTCCAGTCACCGCGGATGAAGTACCCGTCGAGTTCAAACAAGTTGAGCGCGGTGTCCTTTCCCGACTGATCGGGGTACACAAGGCTGCCGGTGGCATCGGTTTCATCCGCACGAAGGTTCGCCGCCTTGCCATGCACACCAGCGAAGCCGAAGCCGTTGAATTCGCCCTTCGCGTAATCAACGCGATAGGCCAGCACCGGTGCCTTGTTACCGCTGTTCTTCTTGCTCGCGTTCATGTTCGCGAGCAGGCCTTTGACGATCCACTTGCCGCTGGTGACCTCCATGCCAGCGCCGGTGTAGGCGGTGGGCAGCGTGAAGTCGAACAGCAGGTTGTGGGTGATCAGTTTGTTCTGCGTGCCGGGCAGGTACTCATAACCCGACCAGTCCGGAATCTGGCCGGCGATAAAGCGCGTCTGCAGGTCAGTCAGGGGTACCGATACGGAGGCCTCGGCAATGATGTTGCCGGCGCTGAACACCTCACCCACGCCGCGGTTGGGCTGCAAGGTCAGGCGCCATTTCGTGCCGCCATCCATTTCCTTCTGGATGTCGAGCTGGCCCATGCCGAAGTAGCCATTGTCGTAGTTGTAGCCGTCGTCGCCGACCTGATTGAGGAACTGGAAGCCGGCGCGATCCTGGCGCTGGTTGTAGATGAAGGTCGGGTCGATATAGCCGCTGATCTTCAAGCCCCGCAAGCCAGAGGCATCACGCGCGTCCTCCAGCGCCTCAGCCTTGACCGCAATGCGGTTGAACTCGGCTTGCTGATCAGGCGTCATGCCCGGCTGTACGGGTTCGGCAGCCGGCACGGCGACCGCGGCCGTAGCTGGTGCAGCGGCCTTCTTGCTCTCTTCCGACTTGAGCTTTTGCTCAAGCTCGGTCACCCGCTGCTTGAGCGCGCGCAGTTCGTTGAGCAGCTCCTTGTTCGACTGCGCCTGCGCGGCCGCAGGAAACGCCGCGGCCAATGCCAGTGCCAGGGTGGTGACCTTCAAGGCTTTCATCGGGCTCTCCTCTTGGGTGAAATCTGTTTGGTCTGGTAAATGGATCAGGACGCACGCTGAGCGGCGGCCATTTCGCGGGCGCGACGGCGCTCCGCACGTGCAATCAGGTAACTGGCGGTGATCACTGCAATCGATACGACTGCGATGATCACGGTGGCGACGGCATTAACACTGGGGTTCAGGCCAAGACGTGCGCGCGAGAAGATCACCAGCGGCATCGTCGTGGAGCCGGGGCCGGACAAGAAGGCCGACAGCACCACATCGTCCAGAGACAGCGTGAAGGTCAGCAGCCAGGCAGAAGCCAGGGCCTGCGCGATCATCGGCATCGTCACGAGGAAGAACACCTGGTGCGGCTTGGCACCCAGATCCATGGCGGCTTCTTCGATCTGCGGGTTCAGATCCTGCAGGCGCGCCTGGATGACCACCGTGGCATAGGCAAGGCCAAGTAGCAGGTGGCCCATCCATATCGTCATCGCGCCACGCTCCGGAAAGCCCAGCCAGTGCTGCACCGATACGAGCATGAGCAGCAGCGAGAGACCGATGATCACTTCCGGCATCACCAGCGGCGCGTTGACCATGCCGGTGAACATCGTGCGGCCGAAGAAACGCTTGTACTTGACCAGCGTGAAGGCTGCAAACATGCCAATCACCACCGAGGCGCTGGCGGTGAAGAACGCCACCTTCAGCGACAGCCAGAAGCCGGTGAGCATTTCGGTATCGTTCATCAACTTGCCGTACCACTTGAAGGTGAAGCCCCCCCATGTGGTCGGCAACGGCGAGTTGTTGAACGAATAGATCACCAGCGCGACGATCGGCAGGTAAAGGAAGGCATAACCCCCCGCCAGCCATGCCTTACCGAAGCGCCGGTTGAAGGTTTCGCCGAAGATCGGCGGCTTCTTGCCATTCATCTGCGGGCCTCCTGTGCTTCAGCCTGGTACTTGTTGAAGATCGCCAACGGCACGATGATCAGCAGGATCATCACCACGGCAACACCAGAGGCCATCGGCCAGTCGTTGTTCGAGAAGAACTCGTCCCACAGCACGCGGCCGATCATCAGCGTCTCGGGCCCGCCGAGCAGTTCCGGAATCACGAACTCGCCCACGCAGGGGATGAAGACCAGCATGGAGCCAGCGATGATGCCGGCCTTGGACAAGGGCACGGTGATCTTCCAGAACGTGGTCCAGGGCGTGGCGCCGAGGTCCGCCGCAGCTTCCAGCAGGCGCAGATCCATCTTCGCGAGATTGGCGTAGAGCGGCAGGATCATGAAGGGCAGATAGGTGTAGACCATGCCCAGCACCAGCGAGAACGGCGTGTTCATGAACTTGCCCAGCGCCGGTATCAAGCCTGCCGCTACAAGCAGGTGGTCGATGCGCAGCCATTCGAGCAGGTTGGCGACCCAGCCGTTTTCACCCAGCAAACCCTTCCACGCATAAACGCGCAACAGGAAGGAAGTCCAGAACGGCAGCATCACCATCATCAGCAGCGCAGGCTGAAGCGAAGGCTTGGCACGCGCCATGAAGTAGGAGAACGGATAGCCGATCAGCAGCGAGAGCAGCGTTGTGATCGCGGCGTACTTCAAACTCGCGAGGTAGGTCTTGAAGTACAGCGGATCTTCGGCAATGAACTCGTAGTTGCTGAGCTTCAGCGTGAGTTGAAGCAGCCCGTCCTTGTAGGTCAGCAAGTCCTTGAAGTGCACCGTCTCCATTTCAGAGACGCTGATCTTCATGACGATCAGGAATGGCAGCAGAAAGAACACCAGCAGCCAGGCGTAAGGCACGCCGATCACCGCCGTGCGTCCGCTCAGCAGCTTCGACTTGCGCAAGCGCGCGAGGAAGGTTTGAGGTCTCATCGCGCGCCCTTCACTGGGTGAGCACAACCTGCGACAGCGGCGTCCAACTCGCCCATACCTCGTCGCCCCAGGTCAGCGGATCGTCGCGGTGACGCGCGATGTTGCTCTCGCTGACCTTGATCACCAGGCCACTGCCAAGCTGGATGTGATAAACGGTGTGGCTGCCGAAATACACCATGTCCTTGATCGTGCCGCGCACATGGTTGTATTCACCTTCCGGGCGTTCCCGGGTGACGTGGATCTTCTCGGGACGAACCGCCACCGAAACAGGCATCCCCTCGTTACCGGTGATGCCGTGGCCAACGTAGTGTTTGCAGTCGGCGCACTCGATGATCACGTGATCGGGGTGGTCGTCGATGAGCGTGCCATCCATCAGATTCACGTTGCCGATGAAGTCCGCGACGAAACGGTTCGCTGGCGTTTCGTACACCTCGCTCGGGGCTCCGATCTGCAGGATCTTGCCTTCGCTCATGATCGCGATGCGCGAGGCCATGGTCATCGCCTCTTCCTGATCGTGCGTCACCATCACGACCGTGACACCCACCTGCTCGATGATGTTCACCAGCTCGATCTGGGTTTCCTCGCGCAGCTTCTTGTCCAGCGCGCCAAGTGGCTCGTCGAGCAGCAACAGATCGGGTCGCTTCGCGAGGCTGCGCGCCAACGCCACGCGCTGCTGCTGACCGCCGGAGAGCTGATGCGGCTTGCGTTTCGCGTACTTCGAGAGCTGCACCAGCTTGAGCATCTTCTCGACGCGTGCAGCGATGTCGTCTTTTGGCATGCCCCA
>JAJZLD010000162.1 GCA_021803785.1 Pseudomonadota bacterium
TAGAGGGCGATGCTGGCTTGCGGGATGGCTACACCTGTTGACGGAAGACTAGCTTCTGTCCAATCAATATACCTCGACGCGTTTCAGGTTCCCAGGAAGCCACCCGTGCAGCGATCACGGGTTCCTGCTTCACCCGCGGCAGCACTCGTTGGATCTGACGTGCATGACTCCCGTATGCATGTGGGTCACCAGCACCAGCGGATAACGCAGCACCTCGTCCAGTGAGATACGTTTGTGCTTGAGCAGCGGATGCCATGCCGGCGCCGCGACCATGAGGGGGGCGCTCCAAAGCGCCTTAGCCACGATGTCGTCACCCACTTCACCAGACTGGGCCCTAGGTCATACAGATCGCCATGCAGCCCCTTGATTTGCTGCGACAGTGACACCTCGAACAGGCGCAACTCGACGTCGGGCTCCTCCTGCCAGCTTAACGCCAGCAAGGTCGGCAAGCGCGACGGGGTGATGCCATCGGACAGCGTAATGCGTTGCTGACCGTGAAAGCCGTTGGCCGCTCCCCTCACGCTGTCGCGGGCTTGCTGCAAGACAGTGAAGAGGCGCGGCACATGTTACAGGAATTGCTTGTCCGCCCGCGTCAGCCGCTTGCTGCGACTGCTCCGGCCGCAGTGCTTCAGCAGCGCGGTTACAGGTGGCGATCTCGAATTCGCCGAACATGCCCATCGACAGTTCATCCGGCGCGATGCCCGCTGGCGCGAACTTCAGACGCTGCGCCGCCGCCCGTGTCGACAGACCAAATCGCTCGCCCTCGGGGAGTGACGTAAGACGCCGCGACTGTCTTCCTCGGGTCGCTGCGGCCACAGAAGACTAGCCGAGGCGCGCTGGCGCGAGTGCTCTAGCTAGCCATCCGCCATGACCGCCGCCCGCGTTCAAGCAGCGTTGCAATAACTCCGGACACCATTGCCCGCGTGCTGTGAGCCGGCGACGACAGCCGCTGCAAGACATGCCGGCCTCTTCTCCGCACGCATGCGGCTCCCTACGATCATAAGGACTGGTCACGTCACGAGGGACTGCGCATGAACTTACGTCATCTTCGCTGTTTCATTGCTGTAGCCGAGGAACTGCACTTCGGTCGAGCCGCTAGGCGGCTGCATATAGAACAATCTCCCCTATCACGCACGATCCGCAAGTTGGAGACAACTCTAGGCGTGACGTTGCTCAGTCGCACGCCGCGGGGCGCAACCCTGACTTGGGCAGGGCGAGTCTTCCTCGACGACGCCCGCCGCATCATGTTGAGCGTTGAGCAGGCAGTGGCCAGCGCGAAGGCTGCTGCCTCCGGTTCTCAGGGCATTTTGCGAATCGCGCTGTCGAGAGACATAGGACGGGCGAGGCTATCAGCACTGCTTGCACTGTGCCGCGAAGAGTCGCCGCAGGTAAACATCCGGCTCTCCGAAGTACCGCTGACCGAACTCGTGCAGGGGCTGAACGCAAATCTGTTCGACGCCGGCTTTGCAATGGTCAATGAAGTGGAGGACGGGATCATTGCTGAGCCGCTGTGGGCCGACCCCTTGGTAGTGATCCTGCCCGCACGGCACCCGCTTGTAGCCTTCAAGGAAGTGCCGTTGCAGGAAGTGGTGAGCTATCCGCTGGTACTTTGTGATCCACGGGCATGCCAAGGTTGCGGTCGGCAGAGCGAACGACTGTTCCGCTCTGTCGATGTCCAACCGATCGTGGCTGAGTATGCCGCTTCTCACGGGCTGATGCTGACGTTGGTGGCCGCAGGGTACGGGCTAAGTTTTTCCACTGCCGCGCACTTGGCAACTTGCCAGCCGGCGGATGTTGTTGTCCGCCCGTTGGCCGGTCAGAGCGCATCGATAACCACCTATCTGTTACGAACCGAGGGTGGCATGACGGAGCCGTTGCAGCGGTTCATCGAACGCGCCGAACGTGTATGTCATCAGGACGCAAGCACATCACGCGCGATTTGACGCAGATCTATCGAAAGGTGCGCGGCTAGTTTTCTCGGATTGCGCGATTCATCTTTGGTCTTGCGGCTGACCCGATCTGCATGGCTCATGCGCTGTACTGATTCCAGTTTCGACGCAATTGCTGCGCCCTTCCGTACTCCGGCACTCGCCTGCGGGCTCGCCGCCGCGGTCATTTCACTGACGCGGAACGCATGAGCTTTTGCTGGTTGCAAACCGGCTCATCCTGTTGACGCATTGGCACTTTACGCCGTTGGAATTCCTACGGAAAACTTTGGCCAGGTTTCGGGTAAAGCGCGGCACCCATGCTTGACTCCAGGGGAGCGCGACCACCAAGCCGCGTGCCGGTCCAAAGGCAAAGCGCCCGCATCATGGTTGAGGAGTTTCAAGCGTAGCAAGATGTAGTTCGCCCTTAGCCGGCCGTCAGCGCCGATGCAACGCTTCCTTCCACGATCCCGGCCGGTCCTGCGCTTCATCCGGATTTCTGGGCAATCGCCTCGCCCACTTGGGCGGTGCGCGTCTGCCAGAGTTCGAGCCGACGATGGGACGCACGCGACATGGAGAAATCGAGTTGCCTTGCCTTTGGCGCCAGGATCTACTACCGCCCGATCGAGGCGGCCGTCCGTTGGGCGGGACTGTTGCGCTTTGAGCCGCGGATTCTGGAAACGCTCGGGCCACGTGCCATGCCTGAGCCGAACGACTTTCCGCGCTGGCCCTTGCTGCGCCTTTTCTCCGAGCGCATCTTCGACGCATTGGCACACGATGAGCTTTCTTACGGCAAGGCAGGCATGGCGCAGGAACCTCAGCGCCCCGCACTCGACGATCCTGCGTTGATCGTGCGCCACGTCGACCTGAAGGCGTGGATGTCGCATTACTACCCCGGTGAGCGGCCTCCATTCCTGTTCGACGGCATCGAGCGCGAACTGCATCCTTCGGTGAGCGTCGCCATGCTGAACGTGTTGCTAGCCGATCGCGAGGCCGCCAAGCTGCAGCTTGCCGAACTCGCACAACTACATGCGGCGCTGAAGGCACAGCACGAAGCGTTGGCGAAGGAGCATGCCAGTAGCATTCGTGAGGGCGATGCGAGTGAACCGGGCCTGCGCAGCGAATCGACTTACCTGAACATCATTGGCGGCCTGCTGACATTGCTGTTAGGCAAGTCCCCCGCGGGCTCTGCCTACTCGTCCTTCCGCAACATGGATGCGGTGATCAGTGCGCTACTGGCCCACCATGAAGGGCGGCCCGGCATCAGCGAGCGAACGCTGTGGAGCAAGCTGGCACAGGCGCGTCGCCACCTGGAGGCATCGCGCTGAGCCTGTAACAGCAGACTGCAATTGCAGTTGCGTGTTCTGCAGTTGCAGTGAATCTCGCAGCAGCAGCATATGGAATGCGAGGCACTTTCTGAACAACGCCATCGAGCGTCAAGGAGTGCCTCTCATGTCTTCGCAGACCATCGCGCCGGCCTTGCCGCCCGAGCACCGCATCCTGCGCCGCGCCGAGGTCGAAGCCAAGACCGGCTTCAAGCGCGCGCACATCTACAGCCTCATGAAGGAAGGCAAGTTCCCCAAGGCGCTGCGCCTGGGCGTGCGCGCGGTGGGCTGGGACTCGGTGGAGATCGAACAGTGGATCGCCGATCGCCTCAAAGAACGCGCCTGACGCTTCTTCTCGGTTCATGCCATTCGACGAGGAGAAGCCCATGCAGGTGGTGTCCATCATTTCGACCAAGGGCGGCGTGGGCAAGACCACGACGGCGGCCAACCTGGGCGGCTTCATCGCCGATGCCGGGCTGCGCGTGCTGCTGCTGGACCTGGACGTGCAGCCCACGCTGTCGAGCTACTTCACGCTGGACGTTCGCGCGCCCGGCGGCATCTACCAGATGCTGGCCTTCAACGAGCGGCGCATCGAGCAACTGGTGTCGCGTACCGTGATCGCGGGCCTGGACCTGGTGCTCTCCAACGACGACCGCGGCGAACTGAACACGCTGCTGCTGCACGCTCCGGATGGGCGCCTGCGACTGCGCCATCTGCTTCCCGTCTTCCGCACGCACTACGACTTGCTGCTGATCGACACCCAGGGCGCGCGCAGCGTGCTGCTGGAGATGGCGGTGCTGGCGTCCGACCTGGCGCTGTCGCCGGTGACGCCGGAAATCCTCGCGGCGCGCGAGCTGCGGCGCGGCACGCTGCAACTGATCGAGGACATCGCGCCGTATCGGCACCTGGGCATCGAGCCGCCGCCGCTGCGTCTGCTCATCAACCGTGTGCATCCTGTGTCGTCGAATGCGCGGCTGGTCCAGCAGGCGCTGCGACAGGTGTTTCAGGAACAGGCCGGCGTGCAGGTGCTGGGCACCGACGTACCGGCCATCGAAGCCTATCCGCGCGCTGCGACACGAGGATTGCCGGTGCACCGGGTGGAGTACCGGCAGCCGGCTGGGCGCACGGCGCCCGCGGCGTTGGAGACCATGCGCACGCTGGCCGGCGAACTGTTCCCCGTGTGGCGGGAGCGCTTCGCGCTGGTCACCGGTCGGGCCGATGCGGGAGGGGCCGGCCATGGCGAGCGCGCATGAACTGGCGCGCGGCCGCGAACGGCTGCGCGCGCTGATCGAGTTCGCGCTGGGCGAAGGCTGGCGCGTGGTTCGCACGTCCGGCGGGCACCTGAAATTCACGAAGCAAGGCTGCGCGTCGATCTACACCAGCTCGACGGCGAGCGACAACCGTGCCGACCGCAATGCCCGCGCACAGCTTCGCCGCGCCGACCGGCAAGCGCAGGAGAATGGCCGTGGCTGAGCTGACGCCGCAGAACATGGCTGCCAAGCTGCTGGCCACCGGCTTCGAGCGCAGCGGCCCTTCGGCCGCGACCTTGAGCGACCCCATCGCCGACACGCCGATGGTGGTGACGCTGGACCAGTTGCGGCCCTACGACCACGACCCACGCGTGACGCGCAACCCGGCCTATGCGGAGATCAAGGCGTCCATCCGCGAACGTGGGCTGGACGCGCCCCCCGCGATCACGCGCAGGCCGGGCGAGGCGCACTACATCATTCGCAACGGCGGCAACACGCGGCTGGCGATCCTGCGCGAGTTGTGGAGCGAGACCAAGGAGGAGCGCTTTTTCCGCATTGCGTGCCTGTTCCGCCCGTGGCCGGCGCGCGGCGAAATCGTGGCGCTGACCGGGCATCTGGCCGAGAACGAGCTGCGCGGCGGGCTGACCTTCATCGAGCGGGCGTTGGGCATCGAGAAGGCGCGCGAGTTCTACGAGCAGGAAAGCGGCCAGGCGCTGTCGCAGAGCGAACTCGCGCGGCGACTGACTGCCGACGGCTATCCGGTGCCGCAGTCACACATCAGCCGCATGAACGATGCGGTGCGCTATCTACTGCCGGCGATCCCGACGCTGTTGTACGGCGGATTGGGCCGGCATCAGGTGGACCGGCTCGCGGTGCTGCGCAAGGCGTGCGAGCGCACCTGGGAGCGGCGTGCGCTGGGCCGCACCGTGACTGTGGACTTCGCCACCTTGTTTCAGGACGTGCTGACGCAGTTCGACACACAGCCGGACGACTTCTCGCCGCAGCGGGTGCAGGACGAGCTGGTCGGCCAGATGGCCGAGCTGCTGGAGGCGGACTACGACACGCTGGCGCTGGAGATCAACGACAGCGAAAGCCGCCAGCGTGCGCTGACCAGCGAACCGGCGGCACCGACGCCACCGGCAGCGCCTGTCGTGCCTGCTGGTCCTCCCCCGCCGGTCTCCGCGCCTCGGCAGCCACCCGCCTCGTCTGTGCCGCGCGACACCACGCCGGTCGCGCCTTCGGCGCCAGCAGCGACACCGCTTGCATCGCCCGAAGCGCCGGAGGACCAGCACGGGCAACGCGACGAGCGCCTGCAAGGGCACATCGTGACACCGGCACCGACCACCGAGCGCCTGCAGTCCATCCAGCGGATGGTCGCGGACCAGCTCGGCGACAAGCTGCCCGACTTCGAGGCCGATGCGCTGCGTGCGATCCCCGTGCAGGTCGGCGGGCTCTATCCCATCTCGGACGTCTGGTACGTCGAGCCGGGGCTGGACGTGCCGGATCGCCTGCGCGTGCACATCGCGCAGTTCGCGCGCGAGATCGGCGAGGAAGCGGCGGTCGCCGACCACATTGAGGCCAGCGTCGGCGGCATCGGCTTCGTCTGCGTGGCACCGGCCGTGGGCCAGGCGAAGGCGCTGCCGGCGTTCGCGCGGGCGGTGCTGACCCTGCTGCATGTGCTGAGTGCGGCTCCGCCCTCCGCGAATGGATTGGACCGCGCGCGGCTGGCCGACGAGCTGGCGGCGCTGCTGCATGGCCACGGCGGCTCGGCCACACGCCTGAGCGATGCTGCGCTGGTGAAGCTGTTCCGTTTGCTGCGCCTGGCGCGCCGGCTGCTGGATCTGGAAGCCGGCGTAGCGAGCCAGGATTCCTGAGCGCAGGAGGCTCCCGCATGTCGGCACCGCACCCACTCAACCAGGCCGTGATCGCCCAGGCCCTGCATGACCTGCGCAACGGGCAGTTGCGCCGCTGCAAGGCGATGGGCTTCGGCGAGGAGGAGCTGGATGCGCTGAAGCACCCCGAACTCGTGAGCATGCTGGTGAATGCCACGGTGTCGTGGTGCTCGGTGTCGGTGAACCGGGAAGTGTTGAAGCGGCTGCTGAGCCAGGTGCACGACGTGGAGCGGGAGATCGCCACGGTGGACCGCATGCTGCGCCTGGAGGCGAGCACGGAGATGGTCAGCAAGTTCTACGGCCTCACGCATCAAGAAGTGGCGCTGCGCCGCGACATCCTCGGACTGCCCAAGCGCAAGGGCCGGCATCCGGTGCTCGACGAGGCGCAGGACGTGGCCCTGTGGGAACGCTGGAAGGCCGGCATCACGGAGCGGCACATCGCACTGAACGACGACATGGCGATGCTGGCGCTGACCATGGACCTGGCCGAGGCCATGACCCTGCCCATGTCGGTGATCTGGTCGGCGATACGGAACTGGATCGACCAGGGGCTGGTGTAGCCATGACCACGGGCAGCGCATCACGGCGCGATGGCCCGGTTGCGCTGTCGGCGTTGTTCGACGAGGCGCTGCGGCACCTTGAGCCGAAGGAACCGGCGCAGGGCACGGCGCCGGCCGCCGACGGTTTCCTCTACAGCGGCAACCGCCATGAGAGCGTGCCGCGCAGGCTGTTCCTCGACCGGCGCCTGACGCCGCTGGAGCGCAACGCCTGGCAGGTGTTCCGCCTGCAGCTCAACGACGACGGCGTGACCGCCTTTCCCACCTACGACCAGCTCCGCCCCTATCTGGCGTCCATGCCCTGTGCGGCGCAAGCCTCGCACGAGACCGTGGCGCGCGCCTTGACGCTGCTGCGGCTGACGCGCTGGCTCAGCCTGGCGCGGCGGCGGCGCGACCCGAAGACCGGCCGCATCCAAGGCAACCTCTACGTGCTGCACGACGAACCGCTGTCGCCCTTCGAGGCGATGCAGCTCGATGCCGACTACCTCGGCCTGGTCAGCCAGGCGCTGACCCATGCCGCCAAGGCGGTACAGATCGTGGGCATGAACACGCTCAAGGAGATTGCCGAAGACCCGCTGCTCAGCGGCCGCACATTGCCGACCCGCTTGCAGTTTGGCTTC
>JAJZLD010000163.1 GCA_021803785.1 Pseudomonadota bacterium
GCTTCAGATCAACCAACTGGCCGTCGATGAAGAAGCTGCCCTGCTCGTCGGTGTAGACCATCTCGCCGGTTTCCAGCACCACTTCATAGAGGCCGCCGTAGGTCGTCCGCGTGACGGACTGGATCGCCTCCTGGCCGATGAAATCGTTAACCGCCTTGCGGATTTCCGCTTCGCCGCCAAAGGCGGGGGCGGTGAGGGTGGCGAACAGCGCCGTGATGGCGACGAGATGCTTCATCAAAAACTCCGAAGGTCAGATTAGGCCTGCCGCGTAGCGCACAAGGGCGCTGCGCACGACCGGCAGTCGGTTGGTTACTTGCATGCCGCCGTTGCGTAAGGCGGCCAGCAGCGGGTTGCGGGGGCGGAAGAGGCGGTTCAAAGCGTGGGTGACCCCTTGCATCAGCCGCACTTCCTCGTTACGCGCCCGAGCATAGCGGCGCAGGGTTGACAGCTCGCCGCAGTCGCGGTGCGCGGGCAGCCCGTTGAGCAGATCGGCCAGTACGCGGGCGTCCTGAAAGCCCAGGTTGATGCCGTGCCCTGAGAGCGGGTGGATCGCGTGCGCGGCGTCGCCAATCAACGCAATGCGCGGTGCGACGACTCGCGGAACCCGCATCAGCCGCAGCGGGAAGCCCGCAGGCGGGGTCACGAGTTCCAGCTTGCCAAGCCGGTTTCCGCCTGCCGCAGCCACCCGTGTGCAGAACTCCTCGGGCGCGAGCGACAGCAATTGCCGCGCGTGCGCTTCCGGGGTAGACCACACAATCGAGATCCGGTTCTCTGGCAGTGGCAACCACGCGAGGATGCCGTCTTCGCGAAACCACTGGAAGGCGGTGTCGTAATGTGCACCTTCGCACTTGAAATTGGCCACCACGCCGAGTTCGCCGTAAGGGGTGGTGTGCACCGGCAGGCCCGCGGCACCGCGTACCCACGAGTCGGCGCCATCGGCCGCCACAACGAGGCGGGTACGGATGCGACGCCCGTCGTCGAGCGTCACGGTTGCCGCGTTGTCGTCGACCTCCAATGCGTTGGGGCGCGCGGGGCACAGCAGACTCAGATTGGGTTGGCGGCGCAGCGTTTCCCACAGCTCAACGGCCAACGGCGAAGCTTCCAGAATCCAGGCCAGCGCATCGAGGCCGGCGTCGTAGGCCGAGAAGTTCAACGCCCCGCCGCGATCGCCGAACACCTGCATTGCCTCGACGCGGTTGATGCGGCTTGCGTCAAGATGCTGCCAGGCACGGATGCGCGTGAGGAAGTCGACGTTGGTCGGGCTGACGGCGTAGATGCGTGCATCCCAGCCATCGGGGCGGCGGGGCGGACGGGCTTCGAGCATGCCGACGCGCAGCGGGCTGCCGGCCAGGGCGCAGGCGAGGCTACCGCCGGCGAGGCCGGCGCCGACGATCAGGACATCCAGTTCCATGGATTGGAATTAGCGCGAGGCGTGAAAGCGAGACCCGCCATTCTGCCCGAGCCGGAGGTAACTTTGAATTTGTTGTAAACAGCAAATTTGGTTGGGTGTCGGCGTGCCAATGCAACCTAGAATCTTCCACTGCGTCTTATGGGCGCCGAAACAATTTTTATAAGAGGTGGATCAGCATGCGAAGTGAGCTGAAGCGACGGATTTTGGCGTCTTGCCTAGCCCTGGCCGGGCTGGCCGCTTGGCCGGTTTGTGCCGAAACGCCCGCCGCCCCCGCGGCCAAGGCGCCTGCAGCCGTACCGGTACCCGCCACGGAGGATGGATTTTCCGATGTCGGGCCGGTGCCGTTTGCGCCGGTGGATAGCGGCCTCGCCCCCGACTGGTACAAAAAGGGGGTGTTTACCGAGATCCTCGTGCGCGCCTACCAAGATAGTAACGGCGACGGCATTGGTGACCTCAAGGGGCTCACGAGTCGACTGGACTACCTCAAATCGGTTGGCATCACCGGCATCTGGCTGATGCCGATCTTTCGCAGCAGCGACCATGACCACGGCTATGCGGTCGAGAACTACCGCGAGATCGAGCCGGACTACGGCACGCTGGCCGACTTCGACAACCTGATCGCCGAGGCGCACAAGCGCGGCATTGGCATCATCGTCGACTATGTGATGAACCACAGCTCAGCCGACCACAAGCTGTTCGACGCCTCCATGAAGGTCAAGTCGCCCTATCGCGACTGGTATGTCTGGGCGAAGCCGCACCCCGAAGGCTGGACGACCTTCTCGGGTGACCCGTGGCGCGAGATGGGCGATTGGTACTACTACGCAGCCTTCGATGCCGGTATGCCCGACTTCAACCTGCGCAAGCAGGATGTGGTCGATTTTCATATGAACAACCTGCGTTTCTGGCTCAACCGCGGCGTAGATGGTTTCCGCTTCGATGCGGTCGGCGTGCTGTACGAAAACGGCTCGATTGCATGGGATAACCAGCCTGAAAACCATGTGCTGATGAACAAAGTTCGTCAGTTGCTGGATCAGTACGGCAAGCGCTACATGGTGTGTGAGGCGCCGAGCGACCCGGTGCCGTTTGCCGGCGAGAACTCCTGCGGCAGCGCGTTTGCGTTCGGCCTGCAGAAGCACATCGTACATAGCGTGAAGATGGGCCGCGTGATGCCCGATCTGCTCTACACGCTGCAGACCTTCCCGGTCGCACGCATGGGCACGATCCTGTCGAACCACGACTGGTTTGCCGGTGCACGCCCGTGGCGCCAGTTCAACGGCGATGTGAAGAGCTACAAGATGGCCGCGGCCACCTTGCTGACGCTGCCGGGCATCCCCTTCATCTACTACGGCGAAGAAATCGGCCTTGGCCTGTCGGACGAGAGCTACCACGACGACCAGAAGATCCGTGGCCCGATGGCTTGGGATGCGAACCAGCCCTTTGCTGGCTTCACCAACTCTGACTCGGCCTTCCGCCCGCTGGTGCAGAACTGGAAGACCAACAACGTCGCGGCGGAAGACGCGAACCCGACTTCGCTGCTCAACTGGTACCGCGCACTGATTGGGCTTCGCGAAAGAGAACCGGCCCTGTCCGTCGGCAGTTTCAAACCGATTTCGGCTCAGGACGAGCAGATCTTTGCTTTCGAGCGTGAGTACGAAGGCACCCGGATGCTGGTGCTGCTCAACTACGCCTACCGCGACGGCAAGCTCGATCTGCCCGCCGGCTTTGATGCCAGCAAATGGCAAACGGTCTTCCCGGCCGGAGGCCAGCTCAAGGTGGTACCGAAGAAGGTCAAGAAGGGCGAAGCCGCGAAACTCGAATTGCAGATGGGCACGCAGGAAGTGATGGTGCTCAAGGCGATCATGTAAGCCTGAGCCGCCAGCTGCAAAGAAACGCCCCGCATCGTCGGGGCGTTTCTTTTTTTACCGTTTGCCAATCTCAGGGGATCGGCCTGCGGTCGCAATGCGCCAGGGTTTCGGTCAGGCGGTCCACAAACGCCCGAGTCTTGGCGGGGACCCAGCGCCGGCTCGGCATGACAGCCCACGCGGTGACCGGCGGTGCTGCCCAGTCGGGTAGCACCCGCAACAGCTCGCCACGCGCGACGTGCGCGGCGACAAAGTCCTGCGGCACAAGCGCAATGCCCGCGTCGCGCAGGGCAAAGCCAATCATCAGGCCCATCGAGTTCGCGATCAGGCGCCCTGGCGGTGTGCCCTCCCAGCGCTCGTTGCCACGACGTAGCCGCCAGATTGCCGGATCACCGTCGCGGCTCAGCAACAGCACGGCGCGGTGGTGGAGTAGCGCCGGCGGCTCGCACGGTGTGCCGTGCGCGGCCAGATAGCGCGGCGACGCGAACAGGGCTGGCCGCACATCCGCCAGACGGCGGGCGACCAGCGTCGCATCGTCGGGCAAATCGCCCATGCGCACGGCCAGATCGAAGTTCTCGCCGACCAGGTCCACCCGCCGCGGTGACAGGTCCAGTTCAAGGGTGACCGCCGGATAGCGCTGTGCGAAGTCCACCAGCATGTCGGCGAGCACCGTTGCCGCGAAATCAGCTGGCATCGAAACGCGCAGACGGCCGCTCGGTTCGCTCTGCCTGTGTTCGGCGAGCGCCGCGGCGGCATCCACTTCCTCCGCCAAGCGGTTGGCGTGTTCGAGCAGACCCTGGCCGAAGTCGGTCAGCGTCAGGCGACGGGTGGTCCGGGTCAGCACGCGTTCGCCCAGGTTCGCTTCGAGCGCGGCGATCCGGCGCGATACGGTGGACTTGGGCAGCCCGAGCCGTTCCGCCGCGCGGCTGAAACTGCCGCTGTCGGCAACACGGGCGAACAGCAGCAGGTCGTTGGCGTCCGGTTGCATCGGGGCTCTAATCCAGAAAAGCAGCCGCTATTGTTTCATTGGTGGAACGGTGTTGTGCGTTTTTATGGCTTCTGGTGCAGATTTGTCCGCAATAGAGTCTCTCCATACCACAGCGCTTGCAGCCCTCCCGGCTCGGCGCCTAACCGAACGGAGACTCACATGAACATCCTGCAGATCAATACCAGCGCGAAACGCAACGCATCGGAATCGACCCGCCTTGCCAACCGCATCACCGAGAGCCTGCTGGCCAAACATGCCGGCGCGAACGTAACGGTGCGCGACCTCGCAGCGAATCCCTTGCCCGCGATCGATGAAACGATCCTTGGCGCGCTGTTTACGCCGGCCGACGCCCGCACCGCGGCGCAGAACGAGATCGTGGCCGCGAGCGACGCACTGATCGCCGAACTGCAGGCCGCCGACGTGCTGGTGTTGGGTGTGCCGATGTACAACCTGGGTGTGCCTGCGCAGGCCAAGCACTGGATTGACGCGATTGCCCGTGCTGGCGTGACCTTCCGCTACACCGCCAACGGCCCCGAGGGGCTGGTCAAGGGCAAGACGGTCTACCTTGCGCTGACCCGCGGTGGCATCTACCGCGATACGCCGATGGATACGCTGCTGCCTTACTTGCGCACGGTGCTGGGCTTTCTCGGCATGACCGATGTGCGCCCGGTGTTTGCCGAAGGTTTGGCGATGGGCGCGGAGGCTGCCGCCAAGGCATTTGCGGAAGCTGAACGCGAAATCGAAGCGCTGGTCTGAGCGCTAGGTGTATCGGCGGCCGGCTGCCCTCGGGCGGCGCGGCCCCGCAACGAAAGGAATCATCATGAACGCGCCTGAATCCATCACGCTGACCCGCTCACGCAAGGTAGAGCGCCTCGTCACCGGCGTGCCGACCTCCGACGGCGCCGGGGTCAAGCTGACCCGTGTGCTGACGCAACCGTTGCAGCGCCGGCTCGATCCCTTCCTGATGCTGGACGCTTTCGGCAGTGAATCGGCCTCCGACTACATCGCCGGCTTCCCGCCGCATCCGCACCGCGGGTTCGAGACCATCACCTACATGCTCACCGGCCGCATGCGTCATCGCGATAGCGCAGGTCATGAAGGCCTGGTCGAAGATGGCGGGGTGCAGTGGATGAGCGCTGCGCGCGGCGTGATCCACTCCGAAATGCCGGAGCAGAACGAAGGTCGCATGGAAGGATTCCAGCTCTGGTTGAACCTGCCGAGCGCGCACAAGATGGATGCGCCGTGGTATCGCGACATTCCGGGCGCGGCAATCCCTCAATTCGTCGACGCGGGCGGCGCCACGGTGCGTGTGATCGCGGGGGAAAGCCATGGCGTGGCCGGTGCGATGCAGCGGCCGGATACCGAGCCTCTGTATCTGGACGTGCATCTGCCGGCAGGTAGCCGCTTCGAGCAACACATTCCGGCGGGGCACAACGCCTTCGTCTATGTTTATCGCGGCGAAGTGGCCCTGGGTGGTGAGCAGGACGGAGTGGGCGAGCGGCGCATGGCGATCCTCGCGAACAACCCGGATGCGGAGGGCGTTGTGGTGCAGGCTTGCCGCGATGCACGATTGATCATTGTTGCGGGTAAGCCGCTTGGCGAGCCGATCGTGCAGTACGGCCCCTTCGTGATGAACACCCGCGAGGAAATCGAGGCGACGCTGCGCGAATTCCGTGACGGCAGCTTCGAGGCCCAGGCCGGTTCGCTGGCGGGCTGACGCGTCGGGCAGTTGTGCTTGGTCCGCTTCTCGGTCGCGCGCGGTTTGGCGACTGGGAAGCGGGCCTAGAACTTGAGTTCGAGTGCCAGCTGCCAGGTAGGCAGGCCGGCGACCTTGATGCGCTCATCGGCCACCGGCTGCCCGCCGGTTTCCGCGATAGTCCGGCTGCTGCTACCCCAGCCGCCCAGGTTGGAGCCGCTCAGGCGCAGCAGGGCGTCGCGCTTCATCGCCCAACTCACGGAGGTGTCGCACACCGGGGGGTCAGGTTTCGTCGTCTTCGCCAGAGCCGACCGCGGCGCGGCCGAGTCGGTCGAGTACCGCTTCCCAGCCGGCTTCCGCGGGCGGCGCTTCGACGAGGATCTGGCTGGCGCCGAGCGCGTCGAGCGCGCGTAAGTTGGCGTAGAGGTCGTGCGCGAAGCCGGCGGCGCTCGCCGGCGCCTGGATCCACACGCGGTGCGCCAGCGTGCTCGCGGCTCGGCGCGCGATCACGGCCGCTTCGGGCCCGGCACTGGCGAGCGCGGATTCCAGTGCTCCGCTTGCGACGAGGGTGAGTGGCGTGCGCGGCGCGTAGTGCGCGGCGAGTGAGCCTGAAACGCGCGGCGCGTCGCCGGCGTGCGCCGCGGCCGGCATGCGCATCGCCGGGCGGCGGCCGATCACGGCGGCGATGGCATCCGGTCCGATCGCACCCGGGCGCAGGATCACCGGCCCGGCGTCGTTCAGACGCGAGAGGTCGAGGATCGTCGATTCGATGCCGACGCCGCAGGCGCCGCCGTCGAGGATCATCGCGACGCTCTCACCCAGTTCGTCGAACACATGCTGAGCAGTGGTCGGGCTGATGCGGCCGAAGCGGTTGGCCGAGGGCGCCGCGATGCCGCCGCCGAAGGCGCGCAGCAGCGCGAGCGCAACCGGGTGATCCGGCACGCGCAGGCCGACGGTGTCCTGCCCGCCGGTGACCACGTCCGGCACCTCTGCTTCCTTCTTCAGGATCAAGGTTAGCGGCCCCGGCCAGAACGCGCGGGCGAGCGCGATCGCTTCTTTCGGAATCTCGCGCGCCCAATCGGTCAGTGCTTCGGCGTCGGCGAGGTGCACGATCAGCGGGTGGTCGGCCGGCCGGCCCTTGGCGGCAAAGATCTTCGCCGCCGCCTGTGGATTGGCGGCATCCGCACCCAGCCCGTACACCGTCTCGGTCGGCAACGCGACGAGTTCGCCCGCGCGAAGCAGAGCCGCGGCGCGGGCGAGCGATTCGGGTGTCGGGTGCTGGATCATCTGCCGGTGTGAGTGCGTTGGGCGCTTACTCGTCCTGAATGCCGATGACTTTGCGCGCCGCCATTGCGGTCTCGATTGCCTTGGCCGGATCAGCGTCGATCACCGTGAAGTGGCCCATCTTGCGGCCCGGGCGGGCGTGGTGCTTGCCATACAGGTGCAGCTTCAGGTTCGGGATCGCGAGCAGCTTCGACCAGTCCGGCTCGCGGTAGTGGCCGTGCGAATCTGGGCCGGGTTGGCTCGGGTCATACCAGATGTCGCCGCCCCTGGG